>PMBC01000146.1 GCA_003152835.1 Bacteroidales bacterium
GCAAGATTCATGGCTTCATCTTTGGAATTTCCCCGTGAGAGGTAATAGTAGAACCTGGAAATTATTGCCGCGCTTACCTCATCATTGACTTCCCATGATGTTTTGACAACTGACGATGCACCTGCAAGCATAAAGCTGCGCGCAAGGCTCATCAGCCCTTCACCATGATATAATGTGCCGGAACCTGAATTACAGGCGCTGAGAACTACCATCGGCGAAGCGATCCTTGCGAGACTGATCTCATAATTATATAGTCTGCCGTTTTCGGAAGTATCGTTTTTTGTGTCGAATAAAAGGAACGAGTACTTCGAATTTACAGTATCGGATATTGAATGCATGGCCAGGTGGAAGACAGCAGGATCGTGCAGCGCTTTCATGAAATTAGTTTCCGTTGCCTGATCGCCGGTGAATCTTCTGCCCCTGAACCATTTGTATATCGATCCTATCTCATCTTCCGCACCCCTTAATCTCCCGGAATTTGCTCCGGCAAAGTCACCGTTGCCGTAGTCGGGTGAAAAGGCAAGCACCTCCTCCCCTTTCTTAAGCCTGCTGTTGCTGCTGAAGATCAGGGATGACGAAAAAGCATAGGTAAAAGTGTAATCATAAACCAGGTATTTAAGGCTTTCATAATCTTTCTGATCCGGCTGAGGCATCTCTTTCAGAAAAGCATCAAAGGGCAACCATACAATCTCTTCGTCGGGTATGACTATGATCCTTTTCCCTTTTGCCAGGATTTCGACAGGCTTGAAGAGTGTTTCGTACATAAAACTGAGAGCGCCTGTATAGTTTATGAAAACGGCTTTACTGTCCCTTTCATGTGCGGCAGGATTATCGCCTTTACGAATGATCTCTGCATTCCTTCTGAAAGCGGAATCAAGGCTAGTCTCCCGGAGCTCAAGATTGTTGCGGGTTATCACGAATGCGTAGAGCTTTCTTTTCCCCTCTGAATACTGATTTGACAACATGTAATCGATAACCGTTTCATCTCTTTCCAGCTTTTTCTGAATATCACTGAGCGGTATAGGCTCTGTTTTCAGGAGCAGATCATGATATTGGGGAAACTGCCTGTCTATCTCATCCGAAACTTTCTCCTTCCTGCGGTTCATTTCGAAGATGGCATCTTTCCACAGAGAGATCTTGCTGCTGTCGGGACAGGCCAGCTTTGACTCTTCGAAAATCAGATTGTTATAAGCGCCAATATTCCCCGCGAGGGTGTTCTGCTTTTCAATCAGGGAATCGGGAACCGAAGATGACAGGAGAAGATCGTTTTCTGATATCTCGTTGCGAAGCACCGCAGCTTTAGCTCTCCCGACAAAGGAATACATCTTCTGAAGGAATGAATTGTCGCTGGTAAGAGTATAAAGGTTATTAGCAACGTGGATGGCCGTTAACCATGTATCCTTTTCGTTTTCAGCAATATAAATCCGACTCTCTTCAGTGGTGTAATTATTGCGGATCCTGTCGATAAGCTGAAGTGCAAGCTCAATGGTTTCGAGACTCTTATTCAAAGTCCCGGTCTTTATTTCTTTCTTTTCCTGTTGGCCGGAAAGAAGCTCAAGAGCCATTGCTTTGCTTTTAAGGTCTTCGAGGAGGCGGATATCGAAAAGAGGGGAATCGATTGATGGATTGGTGAAAACATCCGGATCATTAAAATCATTCACTACAGAGATCAATGATTTCTGATAATATTTTAATGCAGAATTAAAATCAGATTGTTTTTTATAATAATCTCCAATCAATTTATACGTATAAGAAGTAAGTGAATGCTTTTCGCCATAGTTCTTCAGGCAAATCGATAAAGCTTTATTCAGAGTCTCCAGCGACTCATTGTGCCTGCCGGAAGCATAAAGGAACTGACCATATTCAAAATAAACTTCCGGTAACCTGTAATAATCCCTGCCAAACTCGCTTATTAACAGATCACTGCTCTCTCTAAAGAATTTTTCGACTTCATTAAACCTGGATAATTTCACGAAAGTTTTTGCGATATTAAGGTCGACCAGGGCAGTCCCTGACAGGTTGTACTTTGATTTGATCGCTTTACTTTTTTCAAAATATTCTAACGCTTTATTGTATTCACCAATTTCATAAAGTACGATTCCAAAATTCAGGTATGCTGTGGATATATTAGATATGATTCTTCTATTCGGGTTCTTAAAACCTGAATAGATCCTGATCCCCTTTTCAAAGTAATCGATTGCAACAGGATATGATTTTTGATAACCATAAATAATTGCTTTATTTATGTAATTATCACCTAAAGCCGCAGTAGAATCAGATTTAACATCGATAGATTTCTCAGCCAGATTATAATAATCCAATGCAACTTTGTATCTTCCCAGTAAGGTACTGGTAACCCCAAGACCATTATATATAAAAGTTTCATATCTCTTTGGAATTTTATTATCTGAATCAAGCATTTGCAATAAACAATTTTCAGCATTTAGAATATCACCGGAGTTATACAATTTTAAAAATTTCTGGCAAATGATATCCAAATCTTCCGTTTGTGCTCCTGAATAATTTAAAAAAGCCGGTAAGAACAAAATGATTAATAACGATAGAAATCTCTTCAATTTAACCTGGTTGAAAGATACCTGACTAAATTACGAGATTTCAGCAAAGAAGTAATAAGATATTTAAAAAGAAAAAGCATCTCAGGTAAACTGAAATGCTATTCTGTGTTGAGTATTCTTATTTAAACCAATTAAACCGGCTTAGGCGGCGGGGTAATTATTGGATCACTGCCATTACCATCACCGCCACCGCCCCTGACATGCATCATTGAATTCAGGTCAAGAATTTCGTCCTCTGACAGTTTGGAAATTAATCTGCCGAGATTTCTGTTTGTTTTTGTCGATTTGTCTGTTGTTTTCATGATTGTCTGATTTTTTACTGTTATGCCGTTTTATGGGAATGTTACCTGAAATGTTACCCGGTGAAAGATTATGTATTGAATGCTGAAAATTTTAAATGGCAGGTAACAATTTGGTATGGAATCCAATAAAACCGTAATGTGAGAGCAGAAATATAGTTTTTGAATGATACCTGATCTCTGCAGTAAATACCTGATTAACCAAACAATTCTGATTTAGAAATATGGAAGCAATGTTTTTTATTAGCACCAGACCGCATGTAAATGGTCGTTATTTTATTCACAGGGAGGATTGCCCCTTATTGCCATCGCCCGGGAAAAGGAAATTTCTTGGAATATTTTTATCACCTGATGAAGCAGCGAAAGAAGGGAAAAAACATTTTAACAATCCTGACTATTGCCCTTTCTGCCTGCATGGAGATCATGCAGAGACCGAAGGTGCCAGTCTCGCTGAGATCAGTGAAAAACCGGATTTCATAACCCACATCGGGATAACGACAACATGGGAGAGCGCTATGTTTTGTGGGGTGAATTAGGAACTCACACTCCTGTCACGGAGATTTGCTTTTATGCCTTCCCGATCTTCACCGATGTCATTGAAAGCGAACCGGCTACTGCCTTATCATTGAAAAAGCTGACCTTTTCACCTTGCTGTTTCAAAGCAAGTATGTAAAGCAAAGGAAGATAGTGTTCGGGAGTGGGGATGGCAAGATCAAATGCCCTTCCCTGGGACCGGTAGTCTATCAGGGCTTTGTGGTCATTGGAAAGAATGAGCTTTTTCATCTTTTCATTCGCCTCAATGGCCCAGTCAAATCCGACTCCCGGTGTATCGATATTATTCCAGTCGACCAGCTGGAGGTTATGCACTATATTGCCGCTGCCAATGATCAGAATTCCTTTCTTCCGGAGTAAAAGAAGCTCTACGGCAAGATCGTAATGGTACTGGGCAGGTTTCGAATAATCGAGACTCAGCTGTATCACCGGTATATCTGCAGCAGGGTACATTCGTCTCATTACGCTCCAGCATCCATGATCGAGCCCCCATTTCTTATCAAGTCCTACTTCCGTTTTGCTGACAATGCTTTTAACTTCTTTTGCCAGCTCCGGATTCCCGGGTGCAGGATATTGCACTTCATACAATTCCTGCGGAAATCCGCCAAAATCGTGGATAGTCAATGGTTTCTCCATCGCAGTTACCAAAGTTCCGCTTGTTTCCCAATGCGCCGAAACGCATAGAATTGCCGTTGGTTTTGGTATTGATTTAACTGCCTCCTCCCATCCCTGAACAAATTCGTTGTCCCCGATGGCATTCATGGGGCTTCCGTGTCCGACGAAAAGAACGGGCATCTGCTCTTTGCTGTCAGGGGACAATGTCCGTTTATTCAGTTCGTTAAGTTCCATTGATTCTCCGTATTTCACTGACGCAAAGATAGCCAAAAGAAGCTTTTGAATCCATGAGAAAAGACAGAGCAAAACAAAAAGAAATTGAAATTTTAAACTAAAATGGATAGATTTGTATACAAAGAGAATATTTTGAAAATATGACGACACTATGGATAATGTACTGATTGTTCCCCCGGAAAACATAGGCAAGAATTTTATTCCTCCGGAATATCTTCCCAAAAACAAGGACGAATACTTTCATAGAAACAAGCAGACAGTCCCTCCAAAATCGGGATGGAGACATCTGAAACCGGAAGAGGTCGAAAGACTGATCAAGAATTATAACACTGCTGATAATTGGGATGATGTAATGGTTACTGACCAGTTTGATACGGATCAGATTAAAAACTCAAGGTTTTTCGGACTTGTAAGGATCGGAAGATTACGAAATGTCATTCTTCAGCATCACGACCTGAGATTGCCTTCGGGAATTACGAATAGTCTCATTATCTCCTGTGATATCGGTGATGATATGGCTATCCATGACGTGCATTACCTTGCTCATTATATTATTGGTGATCGCTGTATCCTGTTTAATATTGAGGAAATGCATACAACTGATCACGCGAAATTTGGCAATGGGATCCTTAAAGAAGGTGAACCTGAAAGTGT
>PMBC01000199.1 GCA_003152835.1 Bacteroidales bacterium
GGGTGTTTGAACCCGGTACCATTTATCGTTGCACTCCAATACTTTTAAAGGGGTTCCCATCAGTGTCTGTGAAACCAGTTCAGAAGCATCGTCAGGCTGGGCGCGTAAGTTCGATACCGACAACATAGACAATGCCCAGGTTTTATCACCCGGCGATAATGTTTGAGCTATCACAATTGCTCCGGTACAAAGCAACAGAAACAGGGAACTGAATTTTTTATAAAAATCCTTCATTACAGGATTAAATACTGAGCTACAAAAATAAAGGAATTGTTTAAAATCAGCTATTATTTAAATACTTCCATTTCCCGAATCTTCTTGCTTATAGATATTCTCCTTCTCAATTCCCTTATCATTTCTTTCTGAATATTTTCTTTGCAGTAAAAGATAGACTGGAATACCGGACAAAATCAGGATCATTCCAATGACTGCTTCGCGTGGCCGGGTAATTATAGTATTGAAAAACAAATATATGCAGAAAATGATGAAAATTGCCGGCACCACCGGATACCCCCATACTTTATAAGGACGATAAGCATCGGGCATCTTGCGGCGCAAGATAAATACTCCCAGGGATGTGGCTCCGTAAAATATAAATACAGCAAAAATAATCATGTCGGTCAATTGATCGAATGTTCCTGACAGAACCAGCACTGAGGCCCATATTCCCTGCCATAACAGCGAATTACCGGGGACATTGGTCCTGTTCAATTTTCCGATACCGTGGAAGAAAAGCCGGTCGCGAGCCATCGCATAATAGGGACGGGCACCTGTGAGAATGCTGGCATTGGTGCATCCCAGCGTGGTAAGCAATATCAACAACGAAATAAACATTACTCCTCCTGTTCCCCAAAAACTTCTGACTGCCTCAACAGCAGCAATCTTATTGCCTGATGCATTAACTTGTTCCAGTTGAGGAACAGACAAGAGAGAGAGATATGTCAAATTAACCAGCAGATAAATAAAGATCACTATAAAAACACCTATCACGATTCCTTTCGGGATGTTTCGGGTTGCATCTTTAACCTCACCACCAATAAATCCGACAGAAACCCATCCCTGATATGCCCAAAAAGCAGCAAGCATAGATGTGAAAAAAGAGGAGATCGTAACGGTCCCTCTTGTCAAATCTCTGACATCCATGAAGTTTGCAGGTTTTACAACATTTCTGGTCAACCCAAAGAAAACAATCAGAAAGAGTCCAATTAATACCAATAATAAGATAGCTTTGCTGACCCATGCTCCACTTTTTAAACCTGAAATATTGAGGCTTGTTAAAAGTAAAATAAGCAGAATAGCGGTTAGTTTGATCCCAAAATCCTGAAAAGGATAGAAAACGCCGCCTATGGTTAGATTTTGGAGGGAGGAAAAAATCTGCGGTACAGGGATGATGTTGTTCAAGGATTGGGCAAAAACATAGGCCAGGGAGGAGATCGTTGCGGTTTGAATGACTGTAAATAGCGACCAGCCATATAAGAATGCAAAAAATTTATTGTAAATTTTTTTNNCAACGCACCAAAAATAGTGATAACCCCTGCGACAATCCATGCCATGAGTATCCACACCGAAGAGTGAAGTTCGGCAGCCATCGGAGCGATCTTTTTATATACACCCGATCCGATGATGTTTGCAACCACAAAAATGATAACATAACTTAAGCCAAGTGTTCTGACTAATTTTCTTTGATTAGCCATAGATAAGCTGTTGAAAATAGATAAAGCATCTAAATTAAAGAATAAGTTGGTTTTCAGAGGATAATAATTTATTAAACAACCACAATCCGCTTAGCCTCTCAATTAATAATTAATTAGCTTTGAGTATTTAATACAGGTTGGCTTAAATTGAAAATACACAATACAATTAAGCCGCTACTCATATGAATCATTGCTTTGCCGATCAGATCAAAAATAGTAATTCTGAAGAATATGAAAAGTATTAACTATTTCATAGCCATAATTTCTATTAGCATTTTAAATCCCATCAATTTATACTCACAATCAAATTTCGAAACAGGTTATGTTATCGATATTCAGAAGGATACAATAAAGGGTTTTATTGACTATCGAAACTGGAATATAACTCCGAAAGAAATAGTTTTTAAAACGGTCCCTGATTCAAAATCAACTATTTATACTCCGACTGATATTTTAAGCTTTAATGTCGCTGGTGAGCGCTATGTAAGCGGGATTGTAACAATCGATGAAGGTCCTTTCAGAGATAATGAGCTGACAGAATCTGAGATGCCTCAGTACAGAACTGATACGGTCTTTTTACAAGTATTGATAGATGGGAATAAAAGCCTCTATTCTTTAAAAGATAATAATTTGAAGGTGCACTATTTCATCGGTCAAAACGGAGCCTTTAATACACTTTTCTTTAAAAAATATTTACAAAATGTCAGTGGAGCTACCTTTATTAAAACAAATGAAAAATTCAAGGGTCAGTTAATGGTATATTTTCAGGATTGCCCTTCAATTCAAAAAAAGATTTCTTATATAAACTACAATCAAAATGATTTAATCAACTTGTTTAATGAATATTATAATTGCACTCAGAACACTATATTATACAAATCTAAATTAAAATTAATAAAATTCACATCTGAAGCAGGCTTCTTTGCAGGATTGTCGCTTACCAAATTAAATTTTGAAGGAGATGATTTCTTTCTGCCTCTTACCGGTGTTGATTTCCCCCGGTCTGCTAATTTTTCATTTGGAGGTTTTTATAATATCGTTTTACCGGGAAAACAGGGGAGACTGTCCATTGATAATGAATTAATGTTCATGTCTTACAAAACCAGTGGTCATTATAGAGATGATAATAATATCGATATTTATACAACCTCTTATAGTTCATTTGGCTATTCATATATCAAATTAAATAATCTTCTAAAATATAAATTCCCTGTTAACAGAATTTTTCTTTTTGCAGATGGAGGCATTTCAAATGGGATTTTTATTTCACAAACAAATTATATGAGAGTTGAGACACACATATATTCTGTCTATCATCTTTCAGAACACGAAGCTGTTGGTTATCCCAGGAAATGGGAAAGAGGAGTTCTTCTTGGTTTGGGTTGTAATATAAAGAAATACTCCTGTGAATTCCGATTTGAGAGAGCTGATGGAATGTCGGATGCTACAGGTTTAACATCCCAAACCATAGGATATTTTATTATTTTCGGATATAAATTTTGACTATCCGGAGAAAGCTGACTTTTAAAAATAACGACTAAATATAAAATATAAAATTAGAATCCGCCAGTCTTTCTAATCCTTCACACAACGAACTGAAAATCCAGAATTCTTATTGTAGCTGTCTTTGGTAACATAGCTGTAATTGTAATTAACGTTTCGGCCCCTGGCATTTTGGGGATTATTTACGGAAGAACTCCACCAGGTAGCGTCATCGTTAATATTGTAGAAAGATCCATCATCCTGGCGGTAACCTCCCGGGAGGGCTGTAAAACCACTCGAGTTGTTCGCTCCATCATTAGGAGTACCCCAATGTGATAAGCCTGGTTCCTTTAGTTTGCCGCCTGCTGCGTTTTCTCCGCCCAGATAGTTTGTCAGGGTTGTCCACTCAGCATCAGTTGGCAGATGCCAGCCTGTCGGTGCAATGTTGCGGTTATCCGTCACTGCAAACCAATTGTAAAGATGCGAATAGGTTTCTGCATTTTTATTATCATTCTCAAAATCGCAGTATGCTCCATTAGTCAGCCTGCTCCATTGATGGTCATCAGTAACTTTTGGTATCGGGTCGCCATTACGGTATTTTGTAGTTCTCAGATTTTCCAGCATCCATACCTGAGTTCCTATAGTTATGATGTGGTAAATATTGCCATCAATGTCGGTTACAGTTCCAGGTGCCGTTGTAACTACAGCTGCAGTTGTTGCGGTAGATGCTGGTGTTGCTGTATTTGCTTTTGTTTTTCCAAATGATATTTTTGTTGTTGAACTTGTAGTTGTTGTTGAGGTTGATGTTATTCCTCTTTTACCTGTGGTTGTTTCAGATTTTGTTACAGTTTTTGAAGTTGATATTTCAGAAGGATTATTATTCCCGGAGGTTGTACCTGACGCAACCCGGAAGCCATTATAGTTAAATGCCCAATTCGGGACAAACCCGACCATCGAACGAAGAGCAGACCGGCAGAGTCGTGCATCGAATTGCCAGCTGCCACCTCTCCAGATGCAAATATTATTAGCTGTAGCACCTTTAGGATTTGTCTGGGGACCTGATGTAAACTCATCCCATAAATCGCTGACACACTCACTTACATTTCCATGCATATCATATAGTCCCCACGCATTGGGAGCAAAACTGCCCACTGGCAATGTTTTTCCCCTGAATTCACCCTTCGGATTATTACCATATGGGAAATTGCCATTATAATTTGCCTGAGATGTTGTAAGGTTGTCACCTGTATTGAAAGTTGTGGTAGTTCCTGCCCTGCAGGCATACTCCCATTCAGCTTCGGTAGGCAGACGGCAACCCATCCATTTGCAAAATGCTTCGGCATCTTCCTTAGAAACATTTATTACAGGACGTTTCCCCCGCCCCCAGCCTGAATCATCCGGTTTTTTGCGTTTGGTAATATCACAAAAAGCATCATACTGATCGAAGGTTATCTCATATTTGCTCATTTTAAAAGCACTCAGGGTTACCTGGTGCTGCGTTTCACCGCCTGTCCTGTCTAATTCGTTAACCGGACTGCCCATTGTAAATGTGCCGGCTGGTATTTCTACCCATTCGATAATTGGCTTATTTTGTCCGTAAACAGAAACTGCAAAAAACAAAGAAATTGCTACTGCGGAAATTTTTCTCATTTTTTAAAATCTGAGGTTTTTAAAATCTTAATGTTCCTGGTTTATATAAAGCAAATGCAGCAAATATTATAATCATATTGCCATATCTGTTCGATAATCCCTTTTTCGGTTTGATTTTATGTAAATCCCCATAAAATCAAAATGAGCAAACAGTCTAATCCTTGATGCAACGAACTGAAAACCCATAATTTTTATTGTAGCTGTCTTTAGTTACATAGTTGTAATTATAGTTAACGTTTCTGCCCCATGCACCGCGGGGGTTGTTCTCGGTAGAACTCCACCACATATCATCGTCATTAATGTTATAGAACGATCCATCATCCTGGCGATATCCTGCCGGAAGGGCTGTAAAACCACTCGAGTTGTTCGCTCCATCATTAGGAGTACCCCAATGTGACATGCCTGATTCTTTTAGTTTGCCGCCTGCTGCATTTTCACCGCCCAGGTAGTTTGTCAGGGTTGTCCACTCAATATCAGAGGGCACATGCCAGCCTCTTGGGCAGAGTTTTCCGGTGCTTATCGTATACCAGTTGTACATTGCTCCATAAGTAGCTTTGTTGACAGTTGCATCATTGTCGTAAAAACAATATCCGGGAGTTGTCAGGCTTGCCCAGGCGGAACCACTTGTAACCAAAGGAATAGATGTGCCATCATTGTACCTGGTAGTTTTTAGATTTTCAGCCATCCAAACCTGTGTGCCGATTTTTACAGTATGATAAACATTGCCATCAATATCAGTTACCGTGTTTGAGGGAGGGATAACAGTATTATTTGTTATTACTGTAGTTTTTTGCACAGGTTTACTTACCGTACAACTATTCATAAAAATTAATGCAAATCCCATCACAATTAACGGGGCTGCCCAGGCACTGTTTTTCTTTTTCATATCTGTTTAATTTAACGTTATTTATTAATTATTTTAAAGTTAACATTACTTTTGATTTTTGCTGTTGAATATTCGAAAAACTCGGTCATACGAAGAATGCATGAATGTTGCGGATATATTGAACTTGTATAAATTATCTCCTTTCGTCACATTCCACAGTACTTCATGCTAAAATCCAC
>PMBC01000017.1 GCA_003152835.1 Bacteroidales bacterium
GTCACCATTTCTGTTCTCAGTTTGGCGACATAGTCGCGGATATGGTTCAGAGTCTCGACCGTAACGGTCATTTTTGCACCAGAGGAACGGAGGACCTGTTTTGAAGTGTCGATTTCGAGATCTCCCTTTTCGAAGTAGATCTCGAAGGAGTCAAAATAATGCTGGAGGTATTTAAGTTTTTTGGTATAGTAAACCACAACAGGATCGTCGTAAAAATTCTTCATGAAGCTGAGCAGCGAGTTGAGTGTATATTTCTGCTCGGCGATTTTCTGCACCACCTCGGGATCGGGATGAGCTGGATTATAAACCAGCTGCGTGGCAATGAACATCGCTTCAACCCATCCTCCCATTACCATCAGTCCGGCAGTGCTCTCCCTGCCGCTTAGCCGAAGATGATCTTCAATATCCTTATATGCTTTCTGCATCATGGCAGTGACGGAATCAGCATCAGACATATCGTTCTGCACTTTCCTGATAGGGTCGGTGATAAGAGCATCGGGGATACCGAGCTTGTTACACATGTCCTTGATGGTAAGCATATAATCTATCACCTCCTGTCCCAGCCCGAACATCTTAAGGTATCCGAAATCGACTCCGTAGATGCCGGTGTTGATCGATGCCTTGGAGCTGCTCATATAGAGATTCTTGTTTGATGTTGGATTAAGGGTTGCATTGCTATAAGGAACCCCCAGCCTATTGAAGATCACACAAACCTCGACAGGAGTAAGCAGACCATAGTAAGTCTCTTCCTTCTGCACGAGGACTTTTGTCCCGGTGCTGTCGCTCCTGTATGTTGTAAAGTTAGGAGTGAAGGTAATCTTTTGCTCCTTCGGCTTACATGAAAACATTGCCAGGAGCATGAAGATCATTATGGAGGGGAGAAGGTTTTTCATAAACGAAAGTTTAAAGATCAAATTTAGTAAAAATCGTGNNAATCAGGGAATAAAGTACCGAAAGACAATCTTCTTCCCTATAAAGTTACTCTGTCACCTAGTTTTTGAGAGATTGTAGTCAGGGCGGAGCTGAGGGCCATTTTTTTCTTAATGAGCTCCATGGCTTTGTCTATATCGTCAGCATCCTGCGCCCTTTTAATCTGCGCCTGGATATCACGGATATGCTCCTTTATCTTTCCTCCTTTAAATACAAGGATGACATCCGGAACAACATCCTTCAGCTTCATCTCCTCGGTCTCGATATAAGTCTGCCTGTTGAAATATATTTTGCTCAGGATGTGGGGCTCGGAAAGAAGGTCGGCTGCCAGCCTGGATACTTCAGGGTCGGGATGCTTGACAAAACTCTTATCCTCAATGAATGTCCCCTGTTCCATTGCAAAACGGTACTCCTCGAAAATATTCGCATAGGCAGGATCATCAAATTTCAGATCGTCGGAGATAATCTCTTTTACAATGTAATCGGATACTGTTATCAACTCTTCCTTGCCATCCTCTTTGCTTATGTGTCTCTCAAATTCATTGCTGCCATACCTCATCAGGAGCCTTATTATCTCACGTTCGGCGACGGAGGGAGTAATACCCGGAGTCACCACCTGCTTTGTGATCACCGGCGGAGGCACAGGCAGATCGTCAGGCCCGGGGTACCTGTTCCTGTCCTGGAAAGATCGCTCCTGGCGCATTTTATTCACCTCATGATAGAGGATCGACTCCTGTATTCCAAGCTGGGTGCTGCACTCTTTTATATATACCGTACGGTTGATTGTCTCTGGGATGACGGCAATTGACCTCACTATGTCGCGGATCAGGTTTGCCTTCTTCACAGGATCGCTGGCAGCCTCTTCAAGAAGGAGCTCCGTCTTAAACCTTATGAAGTCGGTTTCTTTTTCCTTAATGTACTTTGCGAACTCCTCGTTACTTACTTTTTTGGAGTATGAATCAGGATCCTCGTTGTCGGGAAGAAGAACGATTTTCACATTCAGTCCTTCCTCAAGAACTATATCTATTCCCCGGAGCGATGCTTTAATCCCTGCGGCATCGCCATCGTACAATATCGTTATGTTAGGCGTGAATCTTTTGATGAGCCTCACCTGCTCCTGTGTGAGAGAGGTGCCCGAAGAAGCAACCACATTTTCAACGCCGGCCTCATGGAGTGACATCACATCGGTATATCCTTCGACAAGGAAACATTTATCAAACTGGGTTATCGCCTTGCGTGCCTGGTAAATTCCGTAGACGATACGGCTTTTGTGGTATATCTCTGACTCAGGAGAGTTGAGGTATTTAGCCGTTTTGGCATCTGTTTTCAGCACTCTTCCGCCGAAACCAAGAACCTGCCCTGAGAGAGAGTGAATGGGGAACATCACCCTGCCGCTGAAACGGTCGAAGAGATGGTCATCATGCTGTATAGAGAGACCGGTCTTTACCAGAAAATCCTGCTTGTAACCATCCTCCAGCGCGCGCTTTGTAAANNCTGTCACCACCAGCAGACTCTCACGTTCATTCTGCTTCTCGACCTCCTCCGGTGTCAGCTCTTTTTCAACGACCTCGATATGATATTTCCTTGCAAGGTATTTCAGCGCCTCGGGGTAAGTCAGATGCTCATGCTCCATGATGAAGTTGACAGAATTGCCCACTTTTCCGCAGCCGAAGCATTTGAAAATCTCCTTTGCCGGCGATACTGTAAAGGAGGGAGTCTTCTCATTATGAAAGGGGCAAAGGCCCAGGTAATTAACGCCCCGTTTCTTCAGCGGGACGAACTCCTGGATGACGTCAACAATCTGCGCCGCATCCAGTATCCGTTGTATCGTTGGCCGGTCGATCATGGGATAAAGATAGGAAAAAGGCGTAAGGGTGCAAAGGTACAAAGGTACAAAGGTAGGAGGGGGAGATGGCGGGATGGTGGGTTGAAAGGATTGCTTCGTCGTCACGCTGACGCGTGCCCTCTCGCAATGACTCTGGTCTGATCAATCATCAGTCATTGCGAGGAGCGAAGCAACGAAGCAATCCAATTAAACAATTACTACATTTGCACCAGTAACTGTTATGAAAAATAATAGAAAGATAATTCTTGCCATCACCGGTGCCAGCGGGGCGATATATGCACAACGGCTGTTGGATAAACTGCTGAGCCTTGAGAAGCAGCCGGAAGAGATTGCTGTTGTGTTTTCCGACAATGCAAAGGCTATCTGGGAGTTCGAGACAGGAAATGAATTCGTTGCAAAAGGCACTACGAAGGAGTACAATAACAAAGACTTTTTTGTACCGTTCGCATCAGGATCATCCGATTATGATACTATGATTATATGCCCTGCATCAATGGGGATACTGGGCAGGATAGCCAACGGGACCTCTGATGATCTTATTGCCAGGGCGGCTGATGTGATCCTGAAGGAGCGGAGGAAGCTGATCCTCGTTCCGCGTGAGACGCCATATAACCTTATCCACATCAGGAACATGGAAACGCTCACTCTTGCCGGAGCAATTATCTGTCCCGCATCGCCTTCATTTTACAGCAAACCGCAGAACATAGATGACCTGGTAATGACTGTTGTTGAAAGAGTGATCTCACTTGCCGGATTTGATACCGATAGATTCAGGTGGATGGAAAATGATTGACAAAAGGCTAATAAACTTCTTCAGGAAACATCACGTTCTCACTATAGCNNGATCCGGGGCATTCAGTTCAGGGGCAGGATATCGGAACCGGAGGGAAAGATGGCATCACGGGCTAAAAGCGCGTATCTTAAAAGATTTCCTGTCGCCATGCTGATGGATACCCATCTCTGGGTTGTCAGCCTCACGCAGATTAAGATGACTGATAACAGGCTGGGGTTTGGAAAGAAGCTTTTATGGCCGTGATTGGCCCGGTGACCGATAACCGGTAGCCGGTAACCCCTTCCTACTTTCCCAGCTGCTGTTTTACAATCTTCGCAATATACTTCCCCAGTATATCGAATTCGATATTGACCACTGTTCCCTTCATTATCTGGTGGAAGTTTGTCACTTCGTGGGTGAAGGGGAT
>PMBC01000093.1:0-18171 GCA_003152835.1 Bacteroidales bacterium
ATTCAACATTATAGCTCTCTTATAATTAGTAAGAACTTCGCGGGCAAAAGTGCCATTCTGGATCTTGATTATCACCGGTAAAATCCCCTGGATTGTATCCGGTCCATTCACAAGGTCATAGATTCCGGGAACATATGTTTTTTTATTTCCTCCGGTCATGACTGATAGAAACCCCGGAATTTTAATTCTGAATGCAAAGTTCATTACTTCTTTTTCGCCGATTTTCTTTCCTGAGTTCTTAAGCACACCGAAAGCAGTAAGAGCTGCATTATCTGAGCCGTAGTAGTGTGCTTCCATGGCAGCAAACTTAACAGGCTGAACTGAGGCCATTGTCCTGGCAGAGCTGTCGCCTGTAAATGCAACCATCAATGATGAGATCAGTCCGAAGAGGGCAGCAATGAGAATGCTCTGTTTAGCCATCCATTCCTCTCTCTTCTTCAGCATAAGCCACGCGCTTACGCCCATAACGAATATGGAGGCAAGCAGGAATCCTGAAAATACTGTATGAAGAAACTTATCAACTGCCACCGGATTAAAGAGAACAGCCCAGAAGCTCACCATCTCATTACGGGCTGTATCAGGATTAAAAGTCATGCCAACAGGGTTCTGCATCCAGGCATTTGCCACAAGTATCCATAAAGCTGAGAGATTGGCTCCGACAGCTACCAGCCAGGTTGAAGTGAGATGAAATTTTTTACTCACTTTATTCCAGCCGAAAAACATTACTGCAACAAATGTAGATTCAAGGAAGAATGCCAGTATACCCTCTATTGCAAGGGGCGCTCCAAAGATATCGCCGACAAACCATGAGTAATTCGACCAGTTGGTTCCGAATTCAAATTCAAGTATGATACCGGTAGCTACCCCTATGGCGAAGTTGATCCCAAACAATGTCATCCAGAATCGGGTCATTCTTTTCCATTCCTCTTTGCCGGTCCTGACATAAATAGTTTCCATAATGGCAACCAGAAATGACAACCCGAGGGTCAGTGGCACAAAAATCCAGTGGTAAATCGCAGTAAGGGCAAACTGTGCCCTCGACCAGTCAACAAGTGACATATTGAGATGCTCAATCATTTACATTGGTTGAATTAGTTAATTGTTCAAGAACATATTTGCTTCTCTGTTTATCATTATCATATTTATTATGAAGGAAATCATGGAAAAAGAAGAGTCTCAGAATTGCAAATATGATAAAAAGCTTGATAATGATAACGATCCAGACTTTTCTGCCCCAGGCTGACATATCTCTGAATCCGTCATAATAGAAGCGGAACAATTTTCTTATATCAGGAAAGAGGTTTTGCATATATCCTTTAGCACTCTGCAAATTAGAATAACAACATTAAAATCACAATGTTTAGTTTGCAGGTCCTTTTTCGGTGGTGTTAATAATCTTTTCACCAGGACCTCCGGGATCAAGACTCGAGGTAATTTTCTGAACAGCCTTGAAGTTGTAAAAGAACTCCCTGGCAAAGACACGGATAACTGTATATGTTGGAATGCCAAGTATCATTCCGGGGATGCCGGCAGCAAATCCAGCAGCAAGTATGACAATGAAAATCTCAAGCGGATGGGCCTTAACACTGTTTGAAAAGATAACTGGCTGAAACAAAATATTATCGATTAAGTGGGTAATTGCCTCAACGATTATCATATAATAAATCAATGGAACAACCACGGTTTTGAAATCCATCTGGATATGTGAGGCGACGCCCATGATAATAGCGATAAAGAGACCCAACCACGGGCCTACATAAGGAATAACGTTCAGGATTCCAAGGATAAGCCCCATTACAAGCGCCTGCTGAAAATCAATCCCGGCTATAGTCATACCTATATCAATAAGTATCATTATGCAGGTGCTTTGAATAAGAATCCCGATGAAATACCTGGTGAGAAGGTTTTTAATCGAAAATAGTGCCCTTCTGAAATTTTCAGTATACTTTTCAGGCACCCATATCAGGATTGATTCAAAAAAGAGCTGCTGATCTTTCAGGAAGAAGAATGTTATGAAAGTGATTGAGAAGATCGCAACAAGTACATTTCCAAGTATCCCTGCAAGTGATCCGAGAAAATTCTGGATCATATCAATACTGAGAACTGAGGAGACTTTTTTGGCAAAATAATCCTGAACCGAAACCGGTCCTATATCCTTGTTGAAAGTTCTGAAGAGATTTTCAAGCTTATTAAGGGGGTCCTGAACGATCTGGACGATCTTTTCGCTGTCAATAGTGGAAAAATAGTTGAGCTCCTTTGTAACCAGCGGAATGAATATTACAAAGAACATGATAATGACTCCCCAAATGATCAGTAGAGTCAGAAGAGCTGCAAGAGCTCTCGGAAATTTCAACTTTTTGATCTTTATCCTGCAGAAAAGGTCAACCAGCGGCCTTCCCATAATTGATAGAACCCCTGATACAAGAATGTATACCACAATATTGCGGAAAAACCAGGCGACGGCTAACAAAAGAAGAACCCCGAAAAAAATAAGGAAGTTTCTGAATGTGGTTTTCATGGCAAAAGCTATCCTTTTACAAACCTAATTTAAATTTTCCGGAATTCATAAAACCGGCATCAACAATCAATCCTAATTTAAAGCAAGTACTGCTCCCCAACCCCCCATTTGAGGAGGATCGCTGATGTGGCTTTACCACGGAGTCGCACTGAGTAATCACAGAGTGACATTGTTTAAATGAACAGAAATCCATAATTTCTTCTTATTCGAATAACTTATTCCGTGAATTACTCTGTGTAACTCCGTGTTACTCCGTGGTTAAAGGATTCCAAAAAAAATGTTTATAAATAGTATTTGTATTGTTGAGGGTGGATGAGGTATCAGGTAAAAGTTCCTGAATATTTATTGCTATGCCATATTGGCCGATTTATTCATAAACAATACGCCTTTTTGTCATGTTTTTGATTTGGAATAGAAGTTGTTTACAAACGGGTATAGGATTAAAAATGTTTAACTAAAAAAATAATGGAGGACAAAGCTATGTTACCAACTATCAGAAAAAGAAGTTCAAATCCGTTTTACATGTCAAATCTTTTTGACGATGACTTCTTCCCTGTATTATCAAACATGACCAGCTCAATGCCGGCCGTAAACATCAAGGAAGATGAAAAGAATTACGTACTCGACCTGGCTATCCCGGGTATTGACAAGAAAGATATGAAGATCGATATCAACGAAGATGTTCTTACTATCTCATCTGAAATAAAGAATGAAGCTGAAGAAAACAAGGATGGATACAAGAGAAAAGAATTCAGTTATTCTTCATTCTGCAGGAGCTTTTACATTCCTGAAAATGTCAACAGGGAAAAAATCGCAGCCTCATACAAGGATGGTATACTGAATATAGAACTTCCAAAGCAGGAAGAAGAAAAGGCCAAAATAGCCAGGCAGATTAAGATTTCGTAATTGAAAATGAGAAGAGGCTGAAAAATCAGCCTCTTTCTTTTTGACTACACTCCTCTTCAAATTTCACAGCAAACCTTCTTCCAAATTCCTTAAGTATCTCCTCTTTCTGTCCTGAAGGAAGGAATTTAAAGGCTGCAGGCTCTTCAAATATTTTTAATTTTAAATTCCTCAGGTTTTCAATAATAATTTTAGGAGCTTCTCCGCTCCAGCCATATGATCCGAACGATCCGGCCAGCTTTCCCTTGTCCCGTATCGGGTTTATTATCGAAAACAGAGTAAAAACAGGCCCAAGAGTATTCTGGTTTATCGTTGGAGATCCAACAAGCAAGGCATCAGATGCAATCATGTACGATTCCATCTCTGCCGGAGTAAGATGCTCTATATCTACAATATCTATGGTAAAACCGCTTGATTCCATGATTGCTGCTGCGATTATCTCTGCAGCCTTCTTTGTATACCCGTATGCCGAAACGCAGGCGATAAGAATATGTCTTTTCGCCTGTACAGCGGACATCTGTATATAATCGGTTGAATACTTCTCAGTCAGGCTGACAATCTGTTTCCTGTTATCATGGAGGATTGGTCCGTGACCCGGACATATATATTCGGTATCCAGCGATTTTATCCTGTCTATAGCCTTAAGCATGAACCGGCTGAAAGGTCTCATTATCACATCAAAGTAGTACTTGTGAGCGCTTATGTAATCATCGGTAAGGTCATCCTTCATCAGACTGTTGCAGTAATGCGCGCCGAATGAATCACATGTGAACAGGATCTTATCTTCCTCAAGATATGTATAGATTGAGTCGGGCCAGTGAAGGTTTGGTGCAGAGATGAATCTTAAAGTCTTGTCTCCCAGGTCAAGGGTATCGCCATCTTTAACTACAAGGGATTTGAACGGTATATTCAGCATGTCCTCCAGGTACCTGATTGCATTTCCGCTTCCGACAACTGTTGCTGAGGGAGCCAGATCAAGAATTTGTTTCAGGCTCCCTGAATGATCTGGCTCAGAGTGATCGAGAATAATATAGCTGATCTCACCGGGATCAGTGAGAATCCGCATCTTCTTCAGATAGGTCGCAAAGAATTTTTCCTTGGCAACTTCAATGAGAGCCTTTCTGCCGGCATTAATAAAATATGAGTTATATGTCGATCCGAATTCAGTATGCATCACGATATCAAAGGTTCTGATATCATAGTCCAAAATACCAATCCATTTTACATCATTAGTAATATCAATGATCCTGTCGTCCTTTTTATCCATGGTGAATTCTTTCAGATTCTGGCAATGATGCTTTTATTAGCCCTTACCTGATGAAGGATCGGGATTTCAATCTCAGTCCCGATAGGAAGAAATATATCGACTCTCGATCCGAACTTAATAAATCCAAGCTCATCGCCCTGTTTAACATCCTGGTTTTCCTTTGAGTATGTGACGATACGTCTTGCAACTGCTCCGGCGACCTGCCTTACAAGGATTTCAACGCCGCTGATAGTCTCAATAACAATAGTGCTCCTTTCATTCAGTTCAGATGATTTGGGATGCCATGCGGCCATTTTCTGTCCTGCATGATAAGCCACATATTTAATGTGCCCCGAAACCGGATACCTGTTGCTGTGCATATTAAAGGGTGACATAAAAATAGAAACCTGTATCCGCATATCTTTGAAATACTCTTTCTCTTCCGTCTCTTCAATAACTACAACCTTGCCGTCAGCAGGTGCATAAATGAGACCAAGGTCGGGTTCCATATCCCTCGATGGCAGCCTGAAGAAGAACAGTAGAAAAATAAAAAGAATTATTGAGCAAAAGCCGATCCCCCATTTTATAATCATCTTATCGGCAATAAAAATATCCGCCAGGACATTTATCAGCAGCAGGATCAGAAAACCAAAAATTAAAATTCTATACCCTTCCTTATGAATACTCATTATTCAAATTTTGCACAAAACTAATTAAGTCCTGTCAATCATCCAAAGAATGAAATAAAAAGAAATACGAGGGGGAATGACATTACAGCACTATCGAACCTGTCGAGGAATCCCCCGTGACCAGGCATTATGTTGCCTGAATCCTTTATTCCGGCACTTCTTTTAAGCATCGATTCGACAAGATCGCCAAATGTGCCGGTTATTGATACGATCAAAGAGATAATTATCCATTTAACAGGGCTTACCACCCCCAGCCATCCTGAGAGCATCCATGATACTGCGGCCGCCAGGATTACTCCGCCGATGAATCCTTCCCATGATTTCTTAGGTGAGATCCTCTCAAACAGCCTGTGTTTTCCAAGTGTTACACCTATAAGATAGGCTCCAGTATCATTTGCCCATATCAGAAGGAAAAAACCCACAACAATGCCCGGAGAAAATATTAACTCTCCATGAGGAAGTAAGGTTCCAATCCCTTCATGATTAAATGCTGAAAAGGGAAACAATGAGAAAGGAATTACCGTGTATATAAGTGAGAAAAAAGTATGGGCAAGTGAATCAAATGGTTTCTCCTGCTTCCTGTATAGTTCTATAATCATAATTACGGCAAACATCGGGATAATCAGCAGCAGAAATTTCATAGGGATTTTTCCGGCAGCGCAAAGAGTGGCCAGTACATAACCGCTAATCCCTGTAATGATCCCGGGTATCATCTGGGGCCTGGTGCCTGTATTGCCGGTTATCCTGTAATATTCATACTGCGAACCGACAAGCATTATCAGGCCTGCAAGAAAAAAAGATACCGGGTGAAGCCAGTATCCGCCCAGAACGAATATGACTATCCATGCCCCGGTCAATGTGCGTCTGAAGAAGTTATTCAAGCTTACAGGTTTATCTTTATTACCTTTTATTTATTAAAATCTATGGTACCTGGATTGCCGTTCTCCGGTTCAGTATCGGCAGGCTTTTTCTTCCGGGTCTTCAAAGGAGCTTTTTCAGTTTCTTCAACCGGGTTTTCAGCACTATTCTTTCCCCCTGCATCTTTAGATAATGCTTCCCTTGCCTCTTTTGCCTCTTTTACCTGGTCGGCTTTTCTCTTTCCAAAGATCCTCTCGAGATCTTCACTGAAAATAACCTCTTTTTCAAGAAGCAATTCTGCAAGCTCCAATAATCCTTTCATATTGGCTTTAAGCACTTCCTTTGCCCTTATGTACGATTCATCAATGACCTGCTTTACCTCATTATCAATGATTTCTGCAGTCTTTTCGCTATATGGTTTAGTGAATCCGTAGTCAGACTGCCCCGATGAATCATAGAAACTAACATTCCCTACCTTATCACTCATTCCGAAGTAAGATACCATAGCATAAGCCTGCTTTGTTATTTTCTCGAGGTCGCTCAATGCACCCGTGGATATCTTACCGAACACAAGCTCTTCAGATGCGCGGCCTCCAAGGGCATAAGCCATCTCATCGAGCAGCTGTTCGCGCGTGGTTATCTGTCTCTCTTCAGGAAGATACCATGCTGCGCCAAGCGCTCTTCCCCTTGGAATTATTGTCACCTTAACCAGCGGGCTTGCATATTCGAGGAGCCAGCTTACTGTTGCATGTCCGGCTTCATGATAGGCTATTGTTTTCTTCTCCTCGAGTGATATGATCTTATTTTTTCTCTCAAGTCCCCCGACAATCCTGTCGATGGCATCAAGAAAATCCTGTTTCTCAACAACTGTTTTGTTCTTCCTGGCAGCAATAAGAGCTGCTTCGTTGCAGACATTTGCAATATCTGCCCCTGAAAAACCCGGAGTTTGCTTTGCAAGAAAGCTTACATCCAAAGCCTTGTCAAGCTTAATGGGTCGCAGATGAACTTTGAAAATTGCCTCTCTCTCATTGAGGTCAGGCAGTTCAACGTGGATCTGACGGTCAAAACGTCCGGCCCTTAACAATGCCCTGTCAAGGATATCGGCCCTGTTGGTGGCAGCAAGTATGATCACCCCCATATTGGTGCCGAACCCGTCCATCTCTGTAAGAAGCTGGTTCAGTGTATTTTCACGTTCATCGTTGGAGCCAAAGTTAACATTACGGCCCCTGGCTCTTCCCACTGCATCAATTTCATCAATAAAGACTATGCAGGGAGCTTTTTCCTTTGCCTGTTTGAATAAATCCCTGACCCTTGAAGCGCCGACACCGACGAACATTTCCACGAAATCGGAACCTGATAATGANNTGGGTATATTTTTTCGGATTCTTGAGGAAATCAACTATCTCCATCACTTCCGTTTTGGCTTCTTCAAGCCCGGCCACATCGTTGAAATTGAGTTTTACGTTGGTATCCTTATCAAATATCTGGGCCTTTGATTTTCCAACACTGAATATCCCTCCGGCATTGCCAGCTCCTCCTCCGGCCATTCGCCTCATCATGAAGATCCAGAAAACGATTACAAGGATTGGGAGAATAAGCCAGGAAAGTATATCTCCCAGATAATTCTTCCTGGTATCATACGCCGGATAAATAATTTCCTTATCATTATAACCGGCAGTTTTCTGTGCATCGGTAAGAAATGTTTCAAAATTGCTTATATCACCTATAGTATATGTGAATTGAGGTTTGGGAACCTGCAATCCCAAATTACCGCCCGGCTTGAGAACACCGGGGTATCTTCCGGATTTTATTGCATCAGACGTCAGGTATATCTCAGCCTGTTCTTTGTTTACAACAACTATAGAATCAATATCACGGCTGGCTATCATATCCTTTATCATCCTTGTTGTAGCCTTCTTAGAAGATTTTCCTCCAAGCATTACCTCAAAAAGGATAAAGGAGACAGCCAGGATTGCAAAAATCCAGTTGGTATTGAAACGTATCTTCGGATTCTTATCGTTCTTCTTATCGGGTGTTGTATTATTATTTTCTATTGCCATACTAACTAAACTTACTTGATTTTATCTTCCATAACTTCTATCGAAGCATCGGCCCAAAGCGATTCGAGACTGTAAAAACTCCTGTACTCTTCCAGGAAAATATGAACTACCACATTGCCAAAATCCAGCAGCACCCAGAAACAGTTATCAAGACCTTCAACATGAATGGGCTTCTCCCCGGATTTTTTCCTTACTGTATCTTCAACTGAATCACATATTGAATCGACCTGGGTTGTCGAAGTGGCGTGACAGATAATAAAATAATCAGCTATCCTGTTTTCAAGTTTCCGCAAATCTATTTTAATAACATTAAGCCCTTGTTTTTCGAAAATTCCTTTTATAATGCTGTTTAAAAGAACTCCGGCAGCGTCTGATCTTTTCTTCATCAATAATTATCAGTTAGATATCAAGTCGCAAAAGTACAAACTTTTATCTGTATTTTTGTCATAGAAGAGCTTATTTGCAATTTCAGTGCCAATAACCAACTGAGCAAAAATATTAATGGAGAATCATCTTCTCCCATCTGTTAATTAATTAACAATCATGATCATAGGATCAAAACTGTTTTATTTTGAAGAACTGACATCAACAAATTCCCATGCATCTCTTATGCTTAAGGAAGGACCGGTTGCTGAAGGGTCTGTTTTTTATACTGATTTCCAGACATCAGGCAAAGGAAGGGCAGGGAACAAATGGGAAAGCGAAAAAGGTAAAAATCTGTTAATCAGCATAATACTTTATCCTGAATCTGTGCTGCCTGAGGACCAGTTCTTTATTTCGATGGCATTTTCTCTTGGGATCTGCGATTTTGCCGGCGACCATTTTGCGGGAAGCAAAATCAAGTGGCCCAATGATATATATATAAACGATGACAAAATAGCAGGCATCCTCATCGAGAATTCAATTATCGGCAATACTCTTGAAAATACGATAGCCGGAATAGGGCTTAACATAAACCAGACTCAATTTCCATCATCAGTTCCAAATCCTGTTTCGCTCAGAATGCTGACGGGAAAAGAATATGATACCCAATCTTGCCTGGGAAAGCTTCTTGAATGTTTCGATAACAGGTACAAACAGCTTTTGTACGGAAGCCGGAAGCAACTTGAAGGTGAATATCTTTCACGGCTTTACAGACTGAATGAATGGCATTATTACAGATCGGAGGAGAAGCTCTTCAGAGGAATGGTAAAGGGTATAACGGCATCTGGCAGACTGAAAATTAAAGAAGAGGATTGCGTCGTGACGGAGTTTGATTTCAAAGAGGTAGAATATGTCAGATAGTGGTTCCCCAATCCCTGAATTTCTCCATCTCATCAATTATCTTCCCGAGCACATTTCTGACAGGTTCTGCCGCCATCATTTTCAGGAATGGATTTATCTCAGCCCTTATATGTAGTTTTGCCTCGGAATTCCCGGGCGGGTTATCTCTGATATCGACTGACATGGAGAAGTCTTTTATCTGAGGCACAATGCCGGAATAGACTATTTTCCCCGGTCGTACTTTTTCTGAAATATGAATTCTTACCATTCCCAGCATGTCGACACGAAAGCTGCATGAATCAACCTCAATCGCCAGGTCACTGATAGTATTACCGGGGATGAATCGTTTTAAATTCCTGAGGTCTGTTAAAAAATCAAAGGCTTGCCCGGCACTGCAGCTAAGCTTACCGGTCCTGCTTTCGAAGTTGGATATTTCAGCCATTAATTGATTTGTTAAATTACTTTACTCCCCATACTGAAGGATCAACTCTCCACTTCTTTAGTGTTTCCACATTTTCTTCCGTTATATATCCTGCTTCAACAGCAGTCTCGATAAGGGTGGTGTAATTGCATAATGTGTCAAGCCTGCAGCCGGCAGCTGTAAAACCATCAGCGGCTTTTTTAAATTCATAAGTAAAGATCGCTGCCATTCCAAGGACTTCGCATCCGGCTTCCCTGAGAGCTTTGACAGCATTGAGGCTGCTTCCTCCCGTTGAAATAAGATCCTCGACCACTACTACTTTCTGCCCTTTCTGGTAATAACCTTCAATCTGGTTTCCGAGACCATGTTCCTTTGCTTCGGATCTCACGTAAATAAATGGCAGCGTCATTTTATCGGCAACAAGAGCTCCATGGGATATGGCTCCCGTTGCCACTCCGGCAATCATTTCCGCATCCGGATAAAGCTCTTTTATAAGTTTCGTAAATGAGTCCCGGATATATGACCGGACTTCAGGAAATGAAAGCGTTTTACGGTTATCACAATAAATGGGGGACTTCCATCCCGACGCCCATGTAAAAGGATTTGACGGTTGTAATTTAATTGCTTTAATTTGTAACAGATATTCGGCGATCTTTTTTGCACTTTTTTCCATAAAGAGATGTATAAAGTTCATTTCGAAAACAGATTCATACTCCTGAGCTCAGAACCTGACCGGTTACAAAAATACGGGTTATTTCATAAGTTTTACGACACCAGGGAACTTTATAAGATAATTTCAGAATTCCAGACAAATCCTCAGTTTCAGGCAATAAACATATACGGGCCCGACACAAAGCATATCTGGAAAATGTTCAGAATATACTTTACTGAATTAGGTGCGGCAGGGGGCCTGGTAAAGCACTCATCAGGGAGATATCTCTTTATTGAGAAGAAAGGCAAGCTTGACCTTCCGAAGGGTCATATTGAGGAGGGAGAAGAAGCTGATGCCTGTGCCTTGCGTGAAGTAAGTGAAGAGTGCGGAATTAAGGGCCACACAATAGTTAAAGAGCTTGAGCCAAGTTATCATACTTATTCCTGGGAAGGAATATCCTACCTCAAAAAAACAACCTGGTTCCTGATGGATTATGATGGCGAAATGATAACCGAACCACAGGTAAAAGAGGGAATAACCAGAGTTGAATGGCTCCTTCCGGATGAGATCAGCAGGATAAAAAGCAGCGCATGGCTTTCACTGATGGATCTCATTAATTCGTGCATCTTTAAAGCCTAGACATTTTCTCCCTTGTAATCCTTAAGATTTATTGAAGCAGGCACAAATTGCGATGCATCGCCTCCGTTGCAGATAATGTCACGGACAATAGTGGAATTTATGTGAGAGTGTTCAGGGAGAGTAAGCATGAAGACAGATTCAAGACCTGGCGCCATTGCCTTGTTTACCTGGGCGATAGCTCTTTCAAACTCAAAATCTGCTGCCGTCCTGAGCCCCCTCAGAATATACCCGGCTCCTGTTCTCTTGCAGTAATCAACTGTGAGCCCTTCATATTGATCGACTTTTACGCGAGGCTCGTCTTTAAAAACTTTTAATATTATTTTCTTCCTTGTCTCAAGAGGGTAGTAGCTTTTCTTCAGGGTATTTGATCCGACAGCGATAATTATCTCATCAAAGATGCTGAGGGACCTCCTGACTATGCTTTCATGACCAAGTGTGAACGGGTCGAATGACCCCGGGAAAACAGCTGTTTTTTTCATTCGAATGATATTTTTTTGGGATTGCTGACTTTCTGCTTTAAAAGCGCTAGTTCTAACACACCCATTATTGTTTCGACATAATGGAACTTCAGTCCCCTGATATAGATCTCCTTAATATCCTCCACATCCTTCCTGTTCTCTTCCGAAAGGATGATCTCTTTTATTTTTGCCCGCTTGGCAGCAAGGATTTTCTCTTTTATCCCGCCTACAGGCAGGACTTTTCCCCGAAGGGTTATTTCGCCAGTCATTGCGAGATATTTCTTTACCTTCCTCTGCGTTAAGGCCGAGGCAATTGAGGTGGCCATTGTAACTCCGGCCGATGGCCCGTCCTTCGGTATCGCTCCTTCCGGAACATGGATGTGAATATTCCATTTGTCGGAGAAGTTATCTGGTAATCCAAGCAGTGAATTATTTGCCTTGAGATATTCAAGAGCAATAATTGCCGATTCCTTCATAACCTCACCCAGGTTGCCCGTAAGGGTAAGCTTGCCTGTACCGCTGCTGATGCTGGTCTCAACAAATAATATCTCACCCCCTGCTGCAGTCCATGCCAGCCCGGTCACTACGCCGGCCTGATCGTTACCGGAATAAATATCACGGGTATATCTCGGCGGACCGAGCATCTCTCCCAGCATTTTTTCAGAAAGCACCGGGTTGTACTTTGATTCTGACGCAATGCTTTTAGCAGTAACCCTGACAATCTTAGCCAGTTTCTTATCAAGTTCCCTTACACCGGATTCTCTGGTATACAAGTCTATAAGCTTCTCCATTACGCCTGCTGGTATTATGAGCTGACCAGCGGTTACACCATGATTTTCGAGTTGTTTGGGAAGCAGATGACGCTTTGCTATTTCAAGCTTTTCCTCAACGAGGTAACCTGTAATTTCAATAGTCTCCATCCTGTCGCGAAGGGCGGGGCTTATAGTTGAAAGATTATTGGCAGTTGCAATGAAAAGCACTTTTGAGAGATCATATTCCATCTCAAGGAAATTATCAAAAAAAGTGCTGTTCTGTTCAGGGTCGAGTACTTCAAGCAGTGCTGAAGATGGGTCTCCCCTGAAATCCTGTCCGACTTTGTCTATCTCATCAAGTATAAAAACAGGGTTTGACGAACTTGCCCTTTTAAGGTTCTGAACGATCCGCCCGGGCATAGCACCAATATATGTCTTCCTGTGTCCACGTATTTCAGCTTCATCATGAAGTCCTCCTAATGACATTCTGACATACTTTCTGCCAAGAGCCCTTGCAACTGACTTCCCCAATGATGTTTTTCCAACTCCGGGAGGGCCGTAAAGGCATAGTATTGGAGATTTAAGGTCGCCTTTAAGCTTAAGGACTGCCAGGTGTTCAAGTATTCTTTCCTTAACGTCGTCAAGGCCAAAGTGGTCAGAATCAAGCACCTGCCGTGCGTTTTTCAGGTCGAGGTTATCCTGGGTAAATTCACCCCAAGGAAGGTCAAGAAGAGTCTGTATATAGTTAACCTGAACAGAATATTCAGCGGCAGCAGGGTTTAGACGACGGAGCTTATCAAGCTCTTTGTCAAATACTTGCTTGACTTCCTCAGTCCATTTTTTCGTTTTAGCTTTTTCCTGATACTCCTCAATTTCCTTTTCACCCGGATTTCCGCCAAGTTCATTCTGAATAGTCTTCATCTGCTGGTGAAGAAGGAATTCCCTTTGCTGCTGGTCGAGGTCTATTTTAACCTTTGACTGCAGTTCATTTTTAAGCTCCAGGACCTGAATTTCCTGTACCAGAAATTCGAGCAGCATGAATCCCCTGTCGCGTATACTATTAATTTCCAGAAGCTTCTGCTTATCCTGAACCTTGATGTCGGTATTGGAGCAGATGAAATTTATAAGGTAAGTATTATTCTCAATATTCTTAATGGCGAAAGAAGCTTCAGGGCTTATATTGGAATTGATCTTGATTATTTTAAGTGAGAGGTCCTTCAGGGAACCTACAATTGCATCAAAGTCCTTGCTGGAAGGCTCAGGTTTTCGTTCAGGCATTGGTTTGACACGCGCAATGAAATACGGATCATCAGAAACCAGTTCGCTCAGAACCATTCTTTTACGTCCCTGGATAATTGCTGTGGTGGAGCCGTCAGGCATCTCTAGCAACTTTACTATCTGTCCTATAGTTCCAACGGAATGAAGATCGTCGTAACCAGGATTTTCCATATCCGGATCTTTCTGGGCAACAGTGCCGACAATCTTGTCATTCCTGTATGCATCCTTGATTAATTGAATGGATCGCGGCCGCCCGATTGATATTGGCAGCACCACTCCCGGGAAGAGTACTGTGTTACGAAGCGATAAGATTGGTATAGTTTCCGGTATATCAATATCTTCAAGATCGCCATCATCGCCATCAGCAATTATTGGAATAATATCGCCATCTCCATCAAGCACATCAGGGATTAAAAACTCACTGACGGGTCTCCTGAATTTCTTTTCCATATCAATTATTACCTTCCCTCTTAATCAAAGAGTCAAAATTACAGAATATTTTCACAAAAAATCTGAAAGGAAGCATTGCAATGATTATGCCAAATAATGAAGGCGGCTTCCATCATCACATATACTCACCCCCAACCCCATCGACAGATTGCCTCTTCCCCCAGCCCCTTCCCCCAGAGAGGGAAGGGGAGATAAATTTTTAACANNAACAGGGGGAACGCAAGGGGGTGAGTACATGTGATAAAAAAAGGGCCTTTCAGTAGCCCTTTTTATTGTATGTGGATACCCTTCCACTTATTTCTTTTTTCCAAGGTGATCTTTGTAGCGGTTCATGAATTTATCGACCCTCCCTGCAGTATCGACTAATTTCATCTTCCCGGTATAGAAAGGATGAGATGTATTTGAGATCTCAATCTTGATCAGCGGATATTCGTTACCGTCTTCCCACTTGATATTCTCTTTTGACGGAGCAGTGGATTTGGTCATAAAAGAAATGCCGTTTGACATATCCTGAAATACCACGAACCTGTAATTTTCCGGATGTATTCCCTGTTTCATTGCTGTATATTTTAATATATTCCTTACCTGAATAATGACCCTGTTAAGGGAGTGCAAAAGTAATGAACAATATTTAATTTGCAAAAGTTAATTGCAAATTATTAATCTTTCTGCCTGTTTTTATACTTGTCAGCATTTTTCTCTGCCATTTCGTCCCTGAACCTCATGAATTTTAGCTTGTCGTTTATCAGGTACCTGTATGTAAGGTGTGTTTTCACTCTTTTTGCGCCAAGGGCCTCATACGTTGCGATCATTTTTGGGTTATAGTCTCCGATCCATGACATGTCAATCTCCTTGATCCATGGTTTCTTCTTAAATGTCTGGAAATACTGGTAAAAAATTGCAGCTTCGACTCCTGTGTTCTGATGTGAATGGGTAACTCCTCCTACTACTGATCTCACCCTGTTCATCTCATGGGTAAGTTTATAATAGACAAACCTGATCATGTTCCAGGGAGTCAGTTTCCCGTTAAAATGGCGAAGGATCATATTGAGATCCGGAAGCATTATAAAAAATCCGATTGGCTTGTCATTATAATATGCGAACCAGACAAATTCTTCCTCTAGGATGGGTTTTGCACTAAGGAGCGATTCTTCAAGTATATCCGGAACAAGAGGAGTAAAGTCATCCTTCAGATAAATCCAGGTGGTGTTATAAATCTCGCAGATATCATCAATGAATTTTCGGGCATTTCTGAATTCAAAATGGCGGAATGAGTACCCTGGTCTTTTTGTCAGCCATTCGGCAACCTTCATTATACGTTCAGGAAAAGTAGTCATAACATTCCCGTCTTCCCTGACAGCCCTCAGGCAGGAGATCTGTTCAAAGTAATTCCTGAAACCGTATGCCTCAAAAAACTCCTTGTAATACTTTTTATTATAAGGCATCCCAAACCCCTGCCTGGTGAAACCTTCGACAAGCAGACCCCAGAAATTGTCATTTTCACCAAAGTTTATCGGTCCGTCCATCGCTTCAATTCCCCTAGCAGAAAGCCATTCTTTGGCAGTATCGAAGAGGAAAAATGCCGCATCCTTCTCCTCAATTACCTCGAAGAATCCCAATCCGCCTGTTTTCTGCCTGTTCGCAGCGGATCTTAAATTATCAATAAATGCAGCTACACGGCCGATAGTGTTCCCATTGTCATCCTTAAGAATCCACCTTATTGCCTCCCCGTGGTTAAAGGAGTGGTTTTTCCGTGGATCAAAGATTGACTCAATCATAGAATCCAGTGGACAAACCCAGTTGGGATCACCTTCATACAATCTTTTCGGGAAATTATGGAACTCCTGTATTTCCCTCTTTGTCAGTACTTCAACGGCATTCATATCTCAAGAATCTGATTACCAATAATTAATCTTAAGGAACCTTATCAGGTCAGAAGAATGCAAAGATAAAAGATTAATGAATATCAATGATCCTGTGGTCGATAAGGATGAAGAGGATTGAAAGAAGAAAGCAGTATATTCCATACACTTTCAGCGGTATGTATTCGGAGGGCTTTATTTTCATTTTCTTCCAGACATAACCTGCCAGGATTGCCTTTTCAATACAATAAACAATGAATGTTGCAAGTGCGACCCCTACAATATTATATCCCCACTTAATCATCAGGAGGCTAAGCGTAATATTCAGTGAAATCTCAATAATTGCTACTATTAGGCTGACGTTTGTCTTCTTCCGTCCTACCACAATAGTCTGCGGGAAAACAAGTCTGGGGATGATCAGTAAGGTATATATCAGGAACACATCGGCACTTTTCTGAAACTCAGGGTTGAAAAGCCGGGGGTAAAACCACCGGGTAAAAAGCATGATGAACATAGTGGCAGGAAACAGAAGATGCATCAGTCTTTTTGACTTGAGTTTAATTTTTTCGAGCGCCTCCTTCATGCTGGATCGTGTTGAAAACTCGGTAAGCATAGCATTGCTCAATCCGTTTGCGAGGAGGAGGACAAGCGGAAACTCCTTGGCACCATATCTGAACCAGGCAAATATTGCAGGATCGTGGTATACGGCCGAAACTATTACTCCATCTGTATATTGGGCCGATCCGCTGATTAGCGAAGTAAGTACCAAAGGCAGCCCCAGATAAAGATGCTCTTTCATAAACGGCCATGAAATCTTCATCTCGGTGTACCTTTTTAACAAAATGATCAGCCATATCCACCTTATCCCGGTTATTACCAGCAGTCCGTATATTGACCAGATTATATCTTTCCCGAGAAGGATCGGAGCAATTACAAGAACAAGCTGAGCACCGAAGGTATAGAGACCATACTGAAATATCCTGTACGAACGGTTATTAAGCAGGTAGATAAATTCAATGAGACAAACCGGGCTGCTAAGAAGTAGATAAAGAAGAAGAAGGTTCAGGTATGGTACATTGCCTCTGAAATGGAAAACGGAAAAACTTCCTTTGAGCGATTGCCCGAGCGCGAAGAATAAAATGCTGAAGAAGCATAATAAAAGAAATGCATTGAATATTTCCGGCGATTTACCCGTTCCAGTATCGCCAAACCGCCTGAATGTCTTATTATTGTGGTAAAGAGGAAGAAGAGACTGGATAATACCTGTGACCCAGAAAAAACTCATCAGCCCGGCTATGAAAAGGAACATCTCCCACGATCCTATTTCTGCCCTGGTAAGGTGACTCTTGGTAAATACCACGCTTATAACCAGGAAGATAGTGAACCTCATGAGTTGGAAACTCTGAAGTCCTGAAATATTATCGATTACCTTGATCTTTTTAAACACTTCCCGGGTAATTCAAATCATTACTGATAACAAATAACAGGGTAAAAAATCATTCCTCCTGGTTCATTTTTTTTTGAACCGCATAAAGATAACAATTGAGTGGGAGCGGGAGAAAATAAAAGTAAAATTTTGTGAATAAAAATATTGGGCTTACTTTTGTCATCCTGAAACGGTGGATGTAGTTCAGCTGGTTAGAACGTCGGATTGTGGTTCCGAAGGTCGTGGGTTCGAACCCCATCTTCCACCCCACTAACAGAAAACAATAAAGGCAATTATCTGGAAATATGATAGTTGCCTTTCGTGTTTTTTCTAATAAAATTTTCTTCTAACCATATTCTAATTAAACATTGTAAAAAGAACTTTTTTTATTTAAAAATAGTTTAAAGTATCTCCCCATTACTAACTTCCTTAATTACAAGGCTTTTCAGTATTCGAGTATACGGACTTTTTACTTCATTACCAATAACCCCTTATAAGTCTATTTCCATATAATGATTTGAAATTTGGATTTTTTTTGTAACGCTCCGGATTTTTTATAATTTTTTAAATCATCACATAATAGGGGTTAAGAAATTTACTTTAATGGAAGTATGCATCAGCAGGTAAAGTTTATCATTTATTTATTTACAATGCTTTTTGATTAACTCAAACAATAGGGTACTTTTAATTGGTTTA
>PMBC01000093.1:18235-19423 GCA_003152835.1 Bacteroidales bacterium
TGTAAAACTTCTTTACTAATTTTTTGGAGGGTTTTTGTTAGACCTGAATAAGATACTTCATCATCTTCGACAATCAATATTTTCAGGTTTTTTAACTGAACTTCTTTATCTTTTTCAATAGTAACATTTTTGATTGTGGTTTTTTCCTCTGATACAGCATTGTAAGGAATGGTAAAATAAAATATTGAGCCTTTCCTTTCTTCGCTTTCCACCCATATCTTTCCACCAAGCATTTCTACGTAAGATTTCGCTATTGATAAACCCAAGCCACTGCCTTCATATCCCCGGTTATACGATTCACTACCCTGTCTGAATCTCTCAAAAATCATTTCTTTCTGATTCTCTGGAATGCCTATGCCGGAATCTTTTACAAAGAATTCAAGGTATTTTCCCTTTTTCTCATATCCAAATTCAATTGAACCTACATTAGTAAACTTAATGGCATTTTTAATAAGATTTATCAGAATTCCATATACTTTTTCATTGTCTGTTTTAATGATGGCTTCTTTTGTTGGCAAACCATTTTTAAATAAAAACCGCAACCCTTTAATTTCAACTTCTGGTTTGAAGAATTTATAAGCGAATTCAATTTTCTCGTTAATATTTGTTTCCTTAATATCAACTTTCATAAGTCCTGATTCAATTTTCGAAATATCAACTATGCTATTGATGGTATCGAGCATACGTTCGCCACTAATCTGGATGGTTTGAATAAAATCTTGTTGGTCATCACTTGATAAGTTCGGTTCTTTCAGTAGTTCGGCAAAGACAAGAATACCGTTCATTGGAGTACGTATCTCATGGCTCATATTGGTAAGGAAGGCGGATTTGAGACGGTCGCTTTCTTCGGCTTTCTCTTTGGCTATGATTAATTCTATTGCTCGTTTTTCTTTCTCCGCATTTTGAAAAAGTAGTTCCTTATTAGCAATTAGTAACTCATCGGCTCGTTTTTCTTTCTCCCTGTTTTGATATGCAAGTTCCTTGTTCGTATTAATTAATTCTTGCTCTGCCATCTTGAGCATGGAAATGTCATTGGATACACCAATCACACCAATGACTTGACCAAGTGAATCTCGCAAAGGAAATTTACTTGTGTCCAACCATATTACCTGACCATCGGATTGATGCTGCATTTCAACAATGTGCAATCTTCCTTTACCACTTTCCATGACATCCAAATCGTCTTTA
>PMBC01000093.1:19431-21653 GCA_003152835.1 Bacteroidales bacterium
TGTTCGCTTTTCCGTAACATCTCTTCCGCTTGTTTACGCAGGGTAATATCCTCTACAACCCCATCATAATATATTATCTTTCCTTCCTTGTCATTAATGCCCCGTGCACTTTCGCTGATAAATACGGTTGTGCCATCTATTCTTGTCCATGCCGATTCCAATCCTTTGACCTTACCTTCCCTTTTTATGATATCCATAAAATGAATCCGTTCATAAGATGGTTCAAAACCGTATTCCGCAAGGTTCCTGCCAGCAAGTTCTTCAAAAGATGAGTAACCCAGTAATTTAATTAGAGAAGGATTAGCTAAAAGGATTTGACCGTCAGGAGTTGTTCTGTAAATCCCTATTGTACTATTTTCAAATAAGGTACGGAAGCGTTCTTCACTTTCCTTCAGCGCCTCTTCCGCCTGATTGCGCTCTACAGCCTGCTCGTTTGCCAGTTTGAGTTCTTCGTTCTGCATTTCCAACTCTATCTGGTGCACTTGAAGTTCGCGATTGAGTCTCAGGATATCGGTTTCAGAGAGTTGCGGATCTGTTTTTAACGATTTTTTTTCCAGCAACTCTTCTGCCTTTTGGCGAAGGGTTGAGGCTTCAGATTTGTTAGTTTTTTTCATTTGTAAAGACTAAAGGTAAGAGGAAGTGATTTTAGCCTAATGAATGCGAAACCATAAAGATACACAATCGTATTAACTTAGTATTTGATTTTAGCCATTCAATTGATGCTCCATCTTCACAAACAAACGGACGTTTATTTGATAACAGAATAACAGGGGGGATGACCATCTTCCACACCAAACAGAAAAGGCTGCCGCGAAGCGACAGCCTTATTTTTCTATTGGCGACGGAAGCTTGCTTCTGGAAGCGAACTAAAAAATAAGGCTGGTTCCGACTGCGTCAAAACAGCCTATTCTGTTTGGAGCCCCCCGGAGATCGCTGTCGGAATAAAAAGAAGATAGCAATCCCCTTTATTTTTCCACAGCATCTTTCCCGGGCTTCCGGTATTTAATATACGCTGCCACACACAATCCAGCAAGAACAACCACGGCAAAGTATACGAATGAAGGAACCGGAACCGGATCACCTGATGCATAGGAATGCATGCCCGACAGGTAATAATTTACTCCGAAATAAGTCATGAGCACCGATGAGAACCCGACTAATGATAGCAGATTAAATGTATAAATGCTCTTCATTCCCGGGATCATGCGTGAATGTGTAACGAACGCATAAACAATAATGGTAATCAGCGACCATGTCTCCTTAGGATCCCATCCCCAGTACCTGCCCCACGATTCATTAGCCCACACCGCTCCAAGGAATGTACCGATAGTAAGGAAATAGAGTCCCAAAGTCAGGGTTTTGAAGTTAATTACAGTAAGCTCATCTATTGTATTTGAGATCCTTTCGCGGTTCTGCGGATTGGATAGTATTAAAAGAATCATGGTTATGATGCCAAGTATAGCGCCAAGACCGAGAAAGCCGTAGCTTCCGGTGATTACCGAAACATGCAGGGTAAGCCAGTAGGACTTCAGCACAGGAACAAGATTCGTTATCTCAGGATCCATAAAACTGAGGTGCGCCACCATAAGCGTCAGTCCTGCCAGGACGGCAGTAGCAGACAGAGAGAAGGCCGATTTCCTGCTGAAAATAAAGCCAGCCAGTAATGTAACCCACGATATGAAAATCAACGATTCATAACCATTGCTCATTGGTGAATGTCCTGCAATATACCATCTTAAAGCAAGACCAATTGTATGGCACAGGAACCCTGCAAATAACAGCCATCCAAGTACCTTAACAAATAATGAGGTTCCCTTTCTTCCTTTTATAACCATAATAATCAAACCAATAAGCATTATCAGACCGATGGTGGAGTAAAACGGGAAAAGCTTTTCAAAAATGGCTAGCTTATAATACGTGATTTCTGCCTTAGTCTTGGAAGCCGATGGAAGTGCATATTCAGAAAACCGTTCCTGGTAACCATTTACAGATTCAGATATCTGTTTTACAGAGACACTGTTATTTGCCTGCAAAGCTTCAACGAGAAGAGGGAGAATCTTCTGAAGGTAGAGAGAATCCTCTTTGTTTCCTGCCGATTTAATTGCCTCTTCAGCTGTTCCCCAGTTATGAGATCCATCCTTCAGGGGAAATACTTTCATAAAATCACCCTTATAGATCATATATATTATATTGACTCTTTCATCAACTTTCATCACCTCCTT
>PMBC01000171.1 GCA_003152835.1 Bacteroidales bacterium
CCTCTGGCAGAGAGCAAAAAAATTGAATCAGGGGACCCGCTTTTCAAGCTGACTGTAAAAAGGACAGATGGCGGCGTTACTATCCTTACCCTGTGGAAAAGAACAATTGATAGCTCTGGTTCAACAGACAGCGACAGGCTCTGGGCTAAAACCGGTGAAAAGGATGAGTTGTTTGTAATCCGCTACTTTGATATTGACCCTCTGCTCAAGAAGAAGAGCTATTTCTTTGCTCAATAATTTTGTTTGAAGGATAATTTTTTTTTTGTAATATTGATAATTAAGAATTGAGCAGGTTAATTGTCTCAATTCATTCATTTATAGCAGAGTATATAAATTTTGTAAATCGTAAAATCAACTTAAACCGGGAATATTATGAAATTTGTTGTATCCAGTACTGAACTTCTTGGTCATCTTCAGGCAATCAGCAGGGTAATTAGCTCTAAGAATACACTTCCGATTCTTGATAATTTTCTTTTCAATTTAAGCGGGAATGATCTTGAAATTACTGCCTCCGACCTGGAGTCAACACTGATAACAAGAATGAAGCTTGAGAATACACAGGGAGACGGGATGATAGCTCTTCCCGCAAGGATATTGCTTGATACTTTAAAGGAATTCTCTGCCCAGCCGCTTACATTTGATATTAACAACGACACCCTGGCTGTGGTAATTATATCTGAGAATGGCAAGTTTAGCGTTGTCGGGCAGAATGGAGTTGATTTTCCGGCCCTTCCGGCTATTAAGAAGGACAAAAAGTTCGAATTCACAATCAATGCCGATATAATGCTTGCAGGTATCAACAAAACACTCTTCGCAACTGCCGACGATGAGCTTCGCCCGGTTATGGGAGGTGTTTTTATTGAAGCTTCGACCGATAAGATTACATTTGTTGCTTCCGATGCGCATAAGCTTGTCAGATACCAGAGAAGTGACGCTCATGCTGATGACAATTCATCATTTATCCTTCCAAAGAAACCGGCTTCCCTTCTTAAAAATATTCTTCCAAGAGAGTCGGGTCCATTTACTGTTGAATTTGACGACAAAAATGCGTTCTTCAACCTGAATGATTATAAAGTGGTTTGCCGCCTTGTGGAAGGTAATTATCCCAATTACAATTCTGTAATTCCGAAAAATAACCCCAGGAAGATAACCATTGACAGGGTCGAGTTTTACAATACCCTTAAGCGGGTATCTGTCTTTTCAAACCAGGCGAGCAACCTTGTAAAGCTTCAGCTTAAGGGAAACCAGGTTACAGTATCAGCTCAGGATCTCGACTTCTCCATATCTGCCTACGAAAGAATCAAATGCCAGTACGATGGCGAAGAGATTGAAATAGGATTCAAGTCGGTTTTCCTTCTTGAAATACTTGCCAATATCGCTTCCCAGGATGTTATGATCGAGCTGGCTGACCCTACACGGGCAGGACTTTTTCTTCCGGCTGAAACGGAGAACGAATCTGAAGACCTGCTGATGCTTCTCATGCCGATGATGATTAATGCATAAATCTTGGAACTTAAGCTTAAACGTCCGGTTGTTTTTCTAGACCTCGAAACTACAGGGATAAATGTTTCGGCCGACCGTATCGTTGAGATCTCCCTTCTTAAAATAAGCACCAGCGGCAAGGAACAATGGATGACAGCCAGGGTCAATCCTGAAATGCCCATTCCTCCAAAAGTAACCGCAATACATGGTATTTCCGACAGTGACGTTGCTGATGCCCCTACATTCAGGGAAATTGCAAAAAACGTTGCAGCATTCATAGAAGGCTGCGACCTCGCAGGTTACAATGCCGTTAAATTTGATATCCCGGTTCTTGCTGAAGAGTTTCTGCGGGCAAATATCGATTTTAATTTCAGTAAAAGAAGGTACGTTGACCCCCAGGTGATCTTTTACAAGAAAGAACAGCGCACGCTTTCGGCTGCGTACCAATTCTACTGCAAGAAGGATCTTGAAAATGCACATAGCGCAAAAGCCGATACTGCAGCGACCTACGAGGTGCTTAAAGCCCAGCTCGATATGTACAACGACCTGGAGAATGATATTGAGAAGCTTGCCCTCTACAGCGCTTTCAACAATAATGTTGATTTTGCCGGCAGGATCATTCTCGATGAAAATGGTGTTGAAGTATTTAATTTCGGCCGGTACAAAGGCAAACCTGTTGAAGTGGTATTCAGGGAGGATCCTGCATATTATTCATGGATGATGAATGGCGATTTTCCCCTTTATACCAAGAGAGTCCTTACCGAAATAAAGCTTAGAGCTTTCGGAAATAAACAGCCCTGAAATGAAGATCATCTGCATAGGACTGAATTACCGGAAGCATGCAATAGAAATGGGAAGGCCTCTGCCATCGGAACCGGTGGTATTCCTGAAACCTGATTCTTCCATCCTTAAAAATAACAAGCCATTTTTTCTGCCGGGTTTTTCTTCAATGATCCAGTACGAAACTGAAGTGGTAATCATGATCAGCAGGCTTGGGAAGGGTATAGCTCCTGAATATGCCCACCGATACTATGATGAACTTACGCTGGGAATAGACATTACGGCCCGCGATATTCAAAACAAAAATTCTGCTTCCGGACTTCCGTGGGAGCTCTCCAAGTGCTTCGACGGTGCTGCCCCGCTTGGCAAATTTGTGCCGGTAAGCTCTGCCGGAGATATCAGGAATATTGACTTCAGGCTGGAGATCAATGGTAAAATCGTTCAATCAGGGAATACATCAGATATGATTTTCAGCATCGATGAAATAATAGCATTTGTTTCTCAGTATTTTACCCTGAAGACAGGCGATCTCATCTTTACCGGTACCCCGGCGGGGGTAGGCCCATTGAAGAAAAATGACAACCTTGTTGCTTATCTTGGAGATGAGCCTCTCCTCGATTTTATGATTAAGTAGATTTGCTATCCGTAATCTTTTCTGATCTGAGTTTAAGGGATTCTTCTTCCAGGAGGAGTTTAGCTTTTTCC
>PMBC01000054.1 GCA_003152835.1 Bacteroidales bacterium
GGATTTTTAATATTTTTTTCTGCCATTTTGGGATTAAATGCTTTAATCATTTTATCCCAGGGGGAACAATCTATGGCATAACCTATTTCAGCAGCATCCATTTCTTTGTACAATGTCGCAATCAGACAGTCAGTATATTTTATCTCAAACACTTTATCCGAATCCTCAATGATTTCAAACGGGATCGCCTTATCGTAAGGAGGAGTTGCAAGACTTTCCTTCATGTGATCTGCAAAAGTCTTCATTTCTCCGGGTTTGCCTTTTGCTAATGATTTCATGGAATCAATGCCTTTTTCCGCAGATGCTTCCTTTAGCATTTCAATGAACTTTTCATTTCCAATAATACCTCCTAATTTCTTGTAAATAGGGACACATTTTTTTAAGGTGAACCTGAGAACATCTTCAGTACTCATTCCTGAGTTCATAAGATATTTTGCTTTCCTGGCTGCCTCCTGAGGACTCATAAATGCAGCAGGAGAAGATAATAAGCTTTTGCATCCCAGACACATAAGAGCTCCGGCAGGTAATTGTTTCGTCAGGAACTTCCGCCGGTTTGAGCCAGAATTGAAGTTTTTTGTCTCCATAGTAAAATATTTTATAGAAATAAAGTTACACCCAATTTAACCTAAAGTCAATTTTATTTTAGTAAGTCTAAAGTTGAATTTAAATTGTATATAACATTAGAAAAAGAAAGCCCCCATAGCAGATTCCCGAGGGTAGAAAAATGTTAAACGTGTTCTGGAAGTTGCCGCCGCCGGTGGGTTAGTGATTCATATGAAAATATAGTTGTAAAGTAAAAAGTTTATCACTAAGAAATTTCCTCTGCCAATCTGGCAATATCTTTTGCTTCCAGCACTTTCTTTCCGGCTCCGGATACCGTGCAATTAATCATTGCAAGACCAACATCGCTCAGGGTTCCAAGGTATTGTGGAAAAACCGCATGTAAAACTGGATATAGCCACAAAACATATTTGTAGAATGCCGGAACATTCTTCTGTCCTTTGGTCGGCTTCATAAATGCCGGACGGAAAGCATACACATTCTTTAACTGAAGTTTCATCAAATCGTTTTCCGTTTTACCCTTGACCCTTGCCCACATTATCCTGCCCTTTTCACTGCTGTCAGTACCTGCACCGGAAACATAGCAGAAGGTCATATCAGGGTTTAATCTGCTAACGGTCTGGGCAAAGTTCATAGTGAGTTCGTATGTGACCCTGGTGTATTCCGGCTCCTTCATACCCACGGATGACACTCCGGCGCAAAAGAAACAGGCATTATACCCTGATAACCCGGATTCAATTGGCAATAAATTAAAAAAGTCAGCATGAATGATCTCCTTTAATTTTGGGTGAGTAATACCGCAGGGTTTTCTGTTGATTACCAGTATTGATTCCACATCCGGATGCTGCAGGCATTCGTGAAGGACTCCTTCTCCAACCATTCCGGTTGATCCGGTGATAATGAGTTTGATTTTGGGGTTCATAGAATAATTAATTAAATAATGGTCAAAGATAAGAAAGGTCAGTAATAAGGTCCATTTTTTAGTGCCAACCCCGGGCTGAAGCCCATAACCTGATAAAACCGGATATATAAATGATTATTACTTAAGAGAACACCCCGAACAACTTATTTACATTTTCAATTATCCTTCAGATTCGATTTCTCCTGTTGCTGTTCTTCAGTCAATTCTTTTTGCTGAAGATAGGTTTTAGCATCAGAAGGCGTTCCCAAAAGTATTGCCAGCCATCGTGTTTTCTCATTCTGTTCCAGGATGATTTTAATGGTCATAGTTAAGGGAGCTGACAGGACCATGCCCACCATTCCCAGTGTAAATCCCCAGAACAGAAGAGACAGGAATACAACCAATGTTGACAGGCCTAAACCTTTTCCCATGATCCTGGGTTCAACAAAGTTTCCAAGAACATTGTGGATAAGCATAGTCGCGACCAGAGTCCAGAGTGCACCACCTAATCCGAGTTGTATCAAGGCAAAGAGAGCTGTCGGAATCGTGGCGATAATGGATCCGATATTCGGTATATAATTCAGCAGACCTGCAATCAATGCCCACAGAAGAGGATAATCAACCCCAATGATCAATAATGCTAAATAGACAAGNNGAAAAATAAGAAATGGATTTATCCGATTCAATCTGAATTGCTTTAGCTTTAACAGAGAAACTCCCGAATTCCAGAAGAATAAATAAAATGATAAGGAAGACCAGGAAGGTAGTCCCCACCATATTGAACAGTGTATTCAAAGCGCTTGCAGTAAATTCAAGGATCTTTGCCGGTTGAACAAGTGTAAAAAACTGATTTTTGGGGATCTTTAAACCGTTCTCATTTAAGAACTGAATAAATGAATTGCTGATCGTTGTGAGGGTAGATTCATATTGTGAAAGATTTCCTGAAAAGGATGATACTGTTCCTCCGATCAGGTAAGTGAATCCGGAAAAAAGTACAATCAATCCAAATATTACGATGATAAGCGCAAGCCATCTTGGGATTCTCTTTTTTTCCAGCCATGTAACGGGTTGTGCACAAATGATACTTATGAAAAGTGCGAGTAAAAAGGGAGTGATGATTGATTTTGCATAAATCACTCCTGCAAAAATGATTATTAATGCAGCGATTTTTACCAGGGGAGAACCTTCCATTGATCCGAGAATCTTGTTGTTCATTTAAATATAGTTTTATGTAATTTGTACAAATGCACAAGCTCGTCAGGGCAGGACATAATTTTTTACTTAAAATTAGTAAATTTTCTTCTGACAGTTTCTCCGGACTTAAATATTAATAACCCATCCATCCGGGGCCCCTTATTAAGGATTTGGCGAATGGAACTGGCACTGTAGGTTTTCTGTGGCCCCGATATTAATAAAGTAATGAAATATGCAGGAAGCTCCCGCGAAAAGAATCATCGGGAAAAGTTCCGGGACGATGAGTCGTTAAAATAATAATGGAAATGACAGCAAAAGAAATTACAAATGCTTCTGAACCTGTGCCCAGTAATAGTATGTTCTGATGCCTGAACCATTCCAGTTCCTTGCAATCCTTTCAAAATCGTTCGGACCTGCTTTCGAAGCGTAGTACAAGAATATCTTTTCGGAGACCTTGTAGTTATAAATATCCTTCATTTTGTATTTGCTGCCAGTCCTCTTGTTATAATCCTTAAGACGGATGGGGCGAATCTGAAATACCCCTACAGCCTGTTCAACCGGATTATATGCAAGGGTATCCCATTTGGTTTCGACCATTCCTATAGCATTAATCAGCTTCGTATATGGTTCAATGGGAGCCGGCTTTCCAATTGTCAGCAATGCCGTGCTGGGGGCCAATACCCTGAATGACGACAGCAGCAGTATCGCAACAATGGTTAACTTTTTTAATGTCTTCATATTTTAGTTAACAACCAAATTGCAGATTTGTTTAACATTGTAATAATTCCGGAGACTTAATTAAGAACGGATTCTCAAATTGTGCTACGGATAATCGTTGTCTAAAAAGTCCGGCTGATTTGCCGTTTTATCATTACCGGGACAAATCATTCAGCCTGTAAAAAGGATGCGATTATACCAAAGATATTAGACAATAAGGATACAAGTCAAGTTTAGTTATAAACAAGAAATCAGCTATCCGGAGCATTGCCCCATTGGGTGGGGCTAAACCATTCCCGTGCTTCAGCCACGGAGCTGGCTAAAACCTGAAGTATAATCCTGTTTCTCCGGTAAAACCTATATTAGTAAAGTTCTCAAGACCGGCATACCCACCCATCAGATTAAAGCTAATACGCTTTAAGATTATAAATTCTATACCTATTCCAACACCATTGTAAGAGTTTACATCATGATTACGCTCATAGTATTTGTCTGTATTAAATAATAAGTGATTCCCCTGGTATAAAAAGAAATTCGTCTTATCTGTTTCAATTACTTTAAATAAAAATGCCACGCCAAAACTATAATGAGCTTCGTATTTATTTTCATATGGAGCAAAAGTAACTTGTATCCCAAATTTTTTAGGCCAGTACCGGTACGATAGTCCATAGCCTGTGGTAAATCCTGCGGCTACACCTAAAGAATTACTAAATTTCGTTTTACTTAAAGTATCACCCTTTTCCTGACCCAAGAGTGTTACTTGTAAAGAAACCATACATAAAAAGAGAGCCAAAATTTTCATTTTCATATTAACAGGTTGCTTAGTTATTAAAAATCAACATGCCTTTTCTGCCTATTTATTCTTTTCCGACTCGATATGTATAGTAAAGTTATGCATTATTAATTACTTAAGGATTCGTTCCAATCCCCTGACTGAAGTACGGCATCAGTGTATATGTTGTTTTTTTTGGTAATTTTATACTTTAATCCTGTATTATGAAGGGGACCATTCTGTTTTCAGTCATTGTTTCCATCCTATTGACTTCCTGTGGTTCCCACGAGGTGGAAAGATCTCACCTGCTCGAATACAGGATTAATGGTGTATACACCTCCTTCGGAGGACTTGCTGTTAAATATTCCGCTTATAAAAACGATGTACTAAAACGCAACATCTGGAATATCTATGAGACCGGAAGCGATGCCATATCATTTTGGGTTCCCGATAGCACCTTCACAAAAAATTCATACACATACCCGGCTTTCTCAGTCGAGTACAAAACCGGTGGATCCAAAACTTACCACGCAACCGAAGGGGAATTCCGTCTGCTGGGACTTGAAATGTGGGATATAATCGGCGATTTTCACTGCAAGCTTAAAAACGTCGTTAACCCTGATGACTCTTTAATGATAACTGATGGCTATTTCAGGATCTTTCTTGAATATCGCGACTCTCTTCTCGCTAAATAACTGAAACAGGATTTACCTTAAACTGTAAATTAATATACCAGGGATATGAAAAAGAATTCAGTTCTCACTGTTATCTGCACTACAATCTTTCTGATCGGCATCATAGCCATTCTGTTCAGTAACCGTAACCCGGAATCCATGACACCTGCATGGATCCTCCTGGCGGTCTCTCTTGTATATCTTCTTTCCGGCTGGTATCTCTTCAGGGGTTACCATCCGGAAGGACACCCGCTTCTGCTGTTCTTCACAGGATATCTGTATGCGAGCGTCTTCATTGCTTTTACCTTCAGATCGGCAGGTTGGCCCCTGGCAGAGACTTTTCTGTATGTTGCCCCTGTATGGGCTGTAGCCCAGCTTGTGATAACCGTGATGATCAGGAAAAAATTATCGAAAGAGGGATTGATCCAATTTCTCACCGAAGGTGGAATAATGCTTATTCTCACTATCGTACATCTGTTTAAAAACTGATCATTCAGGCCTGCCGGAACCGTCGTCTTAAAAACCCGGGAGGCAATCAGTAACCTCCCGGGGTAATGGTCTCTGGTCAGAACGACCGGTTAACTTGAAATCATGAGACCTTTTGCACGAGGCGCAGCGAAGTATCGCTTCCGTAATTTCAATCGGGAAAATCCCGCATTATCACATACGACCTTATTGTATAGCTGAACCTGATTGGCTGTCCCTCCCTGCGAAGCTCACCAATAAACCTTTTTACGCTCCGTTCACTTATATCCAGCTTTTTAGCAGCATCGGAAGGAGAACCTGTGCTCTTCATGGCGGCCATCCTTAATAGGCGCGCCTTAACCATCTTTTTCTTAAATCTGGTCATACTCAAACACTATTGCGGATCATTGACTACCTTAAAATTAAACAAACCTTTAATTATTTCAAAATAATTTTAGGAAAAAATCAAAATAAAATCTGTAAAAAGGCTATCACGGATTACAGAAAGCCTGATTTCCACTATTATTGATGCTTTGAAGAGAAGAATTATCCTTATTTAAACAAGGCCAAACCACCTGGCAGGATAATAGAGCAATGCCATCAGGGTGCTTTTACAATTGTACCTCTTCTTCATAAACCCTATGGTCGGAAATATTTCACCTAAAATATAGAGGAGCTTCCTGTGAATTCCTCTTACCTCCCTGAGATTGTGCCGATATTTCCATCTCTTTCCCGGGGGTGGGTTATCCTTTGGACTTTTCAGGAAGAAAACGAACCTGTTTATGGAATCAGGATGGTACCATTTGTCAATAAATTCGTTTATCCAGCCGGGGAATGAAATGCCCCAAAGGTCTCTAAGCGGCTCCAGCCGCCATGCAAGTATCTGAGACATGCCGGCCTGACTGGCATATAGAAGCAGGTCGTAGTTTAAAATCTCATCCCCATACTTTTCAATAAGCACCACTAGGTCGGCATAAAGCCTGAGCTGCGATTCATTGTTCATCTCATGAAGATAAAGATGCTTTACCAGGTAGAGGAAGAAGATCTGAGCTTCCGGCACAAAGCTCTTCTCACCGTTCACCTCCGTTTCAATGCTGGTGTTGTACAGCATCCTTGTCAGCACATTTTTCCCAGCCCCAAAGAGTTCGTGATGCAGCTCCACCGCGAAACCGTTCTTTATGAGGGTCGGAAGATGCTTGCCGAAATCGGCAATTATAGGTTTAAGAAACAGTGATTTGACAGGGAATGACTCAAACCCGTTCTCCATGAGCAGTTTCCTGGCCTTCATGCAGTCGTCCCTGCTTACCAGCACATCAACATCGGTCATTTGCCTAAGCCCTCTGTTTCCAAAAACTGTCAGTTCGAGGGCAAGTCCTTTCAGCAGCACTGTTTTAATATGTTCGCGGTTGAGGATTCTGAGAACCTCTCCCATTGCCTCTTCATTTCCTGCATTCCGGCTGAGGCTGACCATCATGGCATTCCTGAGGCTTTCGGTGACTTCGCCAGGCACTAGATTCAGGAAACCGAGCTTTTCGAGGTTGTGGTAAACAAGGGCTGCCACACCATGGGCATTTGCCAGATTGAAAAAATAATTCCAGTCAGTCACCGTTTCGGCCAGGGCGTTAAGCATGACTTTCACTTCCACGCCGAAAGAGATCCGGCACAGCCCGAGAAGAAGTATCTCTTCATCCCTGATGTTAAGATCACTTTTCATTTGTCAAACCTGGCGGCCTGTTTGGAGTACATGCTGAAGTACATCCCTTT
>PMBC01000138.1:0-686 GCA_003152835.1 Bacteroidales bacterium
AGTAAAAAGTCAAGACAGATGATCCTTTCCTTCAAAAAAATCCAGGCATTACTTTTACTTTTGCCTGCCTTTGTTTTCCAGACTCCATTATATTCATTTAATACTAATTCTGCCATTGAATTTCAGCAGGATACCGTTCCCGGAAAAAAGACGCCATTTAAACAGCCGGTTTATACAACTCAGCGATTATCAACACCGAGACCCGTCATAGACGGGAAGCTGGATGATGAATGCTGGAAGAAAGGAACGTGGGCCGGCGATTACCATCAGTTTACTCCGAATGAAGGAGCAAAACCAACTTATCCAACCAAATTAAATATCCAGTACGATGATAAGTACCTTTATGTTGCCTTTCGTGCATACGACGGAGAGCCGAATAAGATGGTAAGGATGGCAGGAGTGCGCGATGAGACTGTAGGCGATATGGTAGGACTGACACTCGACAGCTATCGCGATTACAGGACTGGGTTCGAGTTTACCGTAACCTCATGGGGACAGAAGGTTGATCTCGTATTATTTAATCCGGCCGACTGGGACTTCAACTGGAACGCCGTATGGAGAGTAAAAACAGGAATAGAAGACTCTGCGTGGGTCGCAGAATATGAAATACCGCTCAGCCAGCTTCGTTACAGTAATAAAGATGAGCAGATATGGGGGATGCACACCTGGAGATGGATTTCCAGGAT
>PMBC01000138.1:743-8575 GCA_003152835.1 Bacteroidales bacterium
TGGGGTGGCAATGCCGGACTGGACGCAAAAATAGGAGTCTCCAGCAATTTTACAATCGACCTGACTGTGAATCCGGATTTTGGACAAGTTGAATCTGATCCCTCGGTAATGAACCTTTCAGCTTTTGAGACTTTCTACGAGGAGAAACGCCCGTTCTTTCTTGAGGGGCTGACCATATTCGATTATAAATTTGATGAACAGAGTCTTTTCTACTCACGAAGAATAGGTCATGCTCCTTCGCTGACACTCAATCCTGATGAAACTACATTTATCAAATCACCCGATAAGACAACAATTCTCAGTGCCCTTAAATTCAGCGGAACAACTTCAAAGGGATTGTCAGTAGGCCTTATTCAAAGCGTGACTGCAAATGAAAAGGCGGAAATAAGTGATCCCTATGGTACAAGAAGCGACCGGCAGGTTGAGCCCTTGACGAGCTATACTGTTGCCCGCATTCAGAAAGGATACAATGCCGGAAACACCGTAGTAGGAGGGATGTTAACCTCTGTCAACCGGGCTATAAATGATCCCGGCCTGGAATTCCTTAACAGAAATGCATTTACCGGAGGCCTTGATCTGCTGCACCATTGGAAGGACAAGGAGTATTATATCGATGCCCGCCTGGTAGGAAGTTATATAAATGGAAGCAAGGAAGCAATTACTGCTTTGCAGGAATCATCGGCACGCTATTACCAGAGGCCTGACGCAGGTTATCTCAATTACGATACAACCAGAACACATCTGAACGGCCTCGGAGGTAAGTTCCAGATAGGAAAAGGATCCAAAGGCTACTGGAAATATTCCACAGGTTTAACATGGTTCTCACCGGGGCTGGATCTGAATGACATTGGTTATATGACATATGCGGATGAAATCATAAATAAAAATGATGTTTCTTTCCTTATCAATAAATCCGTATCCATTTTTCATACATATAATATAGGTCTGGAACAATTTAACTCGTGGAACTTTAATGGCACCTACCTGGGTTCGGGCGGGCAATTGTCTTTTTATTCAGAGTTTAAGAATAACTGGATTTTCAGTACTGACCTCATTTTCCGCTCAGGAGCCATTGATCCCAGGCTTCTGAGGGGAGGACCTGAAATGATGATGCCATTCCGCCTTACAGAATCAGGAAGTGTAATGACCGATCTGTCAAAAAAGATCATATTTAATTTCTCTTACAGCTATCAGTACAGAGGCAGCAATTCGTCCGGCAGTTATTATCTTGGACCTGGCATTTCAATACGGCCAATAAACGCCCTCAAGATTGGGATGACGGCCAACATTTTTAATAATTCCGATATGCTTCAGTATATTACTGCTGCGGATTTTTTGTCGCAGAAGCGTTATGTTTTCGGAACCATTGATCAGAAGACTCTTGGCCTTACCTTTAGAGTAGACCTGAACATCTCTCCGGAATTCTCGATTCAATATTATGGAAGCCCGTATATTTCCCGTGGAAGGTATTCAGAGTTTAAACTTATCACTGATCCTGAGGCAGGAAAATTCAACGACAGGTTTAAACTATACCCTAATCCGACAGTGGCTGGCGACCAATATGGTCTTGACGAAAACGGGGATATGATTGTAGATTATTCTATTGGGAATCCTGATTTTAATTTTCANNGTATGGTCAAGTGAAAGGACAGGATTTACAAATTCTTCCGGTGCTTCTGTTGGTGAATCTTTAAACCAGTTAAAGAAAGTTTATCCTAATAACGTGTTTCTGTTGAAGTTAAGTTACTGGTTTTCTTTATAGTAATTAATAAATAAGGCATTATTGCAGAGGTTGTTCAGTCTTGACTTTCATGTCTGCAATTTCAATATGCAACTCTCTTTTTATTACTATATTTAATCCGGATATGCGGGCGACATGAAAAAATATAAAAGACTTATTATATATTTTTCATCAGTAATTTTAAGCGTTGGAATTGTCCTTCTGGTGGTAAGAATCGTCGTGAATGCTTCATATCGCCGCCAAATTCCGGCGCTTCCGGATTTTACTTCTTTGTCAGCTCCGATTAAGGAACAGTTAATTGTTGCCAACAGAAAAACCCGCCATAATCCAACCGCCGACAATATAGGAATGTTGGGGATGGATTATCATTCGTGCGCTTTTTATGATCAGGCAGTACAATGTTATAGACTGGCAATCCGGAAGAATAAATCAAAATGGATATGGGATTATTACCTTGGATATCTGAGCCAGGAAATGGGCGATTCCAGGTCAGCATCAGAAAATTTCAAATCTGTAATCAGGAAGAATCCCAAAGCTTATCTGGCCTGGTATTACCTTGGAAAAGCTTATCAAAACATGGCTATGGGAGATATGGCCGAGGCAACCTTCAATAAAATTGCACATCTGAAGGATAATATAACTGCAGTAAAAACTATCAGGGTCAATTATTCCACTTTACCTGTGGGAGCAAAATTTGAACTTGCCAGAATATTTCTGAATAATAACAGGTTGGATGAGGCAGAAAAAACACTTGACAGCATCATACAAAAGAATCATACCATTGGACCGGTATATCGTCTTCTGGGAAATGTCTACAGTGCCAGGGGCGACCAGGATTTAAGCAAAAAATTTATTATACGGGCAAAGGATCTGCCTGAAATCTCACCAGTAGTCGATACACTGGCTGACAAGCTTGATTTTATATCCAGATCTGAACTTTATCTTCCAAAACAGATTGATGATGCTATAAAGAGCGCCAATCCAGCGTGGGCACTGAAGCTTCTTGGTCATGCTTTACAGTACTTCCCTGAAAACAAATACCTGATCTCCAAGTCAATAAAATTCTTTCTGCGTATGGATGCCGGCAATGATGCACTTCCTTATCTGGATAAAAACCTGAATGAATTTAAGGATGATTTTAATGAAATAAATGAGGTAGGAGAGTTACTGTTCGAGAAAGGCTATTATTCACAATCGATACCCTATTATTCCAGAGCGATAAGCCTTAAACCGGAAGACAATGAGATACAGGCAAGCCTGGCTCTGTGTTACCTGAAAGCTGGTAATATGGACACAGCAGCAGACCTGATGAACAAACTGTACGAAAAAAACAGGAATAACGATAAGGTTCTTGCTAATGAGGTTGACTTCTGGCTTAAGTCGGGAGAGAAAGAAAAAGCAAAAAGCTTTTTGGCTAAACTCAGGCAGATTGCAAATGCCAATCCTAAAGTACTCAAGCTGTCGGGCATAATAGCCGAGGCGGATCGAAACGAGAAAATGGCTGTGTCCCTGTACGAGGAGGCTTTTAAGAATGATCCGGCTGATATGGAAACTGCCCGGAAGCTTTTATATCTTCAACTCAAGCAAAAAAAATGGGGCAAAGCTATCGCAACTCTCAAAAGTTCTTTAGAGTATCATCAGAACGAACCTTTTCTTCTGGAGAAACTTGGGACTCTATTGGTATCATGCCCCGATCCTGAATATCGCAGCACAAATGAAGGCCTGGAATTATCGGAAAGGGCATTCTGTCATATTGCCAGTCCTTCAGCTACCATAATTTCTGCCGGAAAGAGTCTCGCAATGGGTTACGCTACTCTTGGTGATTTCCAAACTGCCACTTTCTATATAAACGCTACTATCAACATGGCAAGAAATGAGAAAGTACCGCAGGGATACATGGAGGAACTCATGAGATTAGCCAGTGCGATTAAACAATTCAGGGAAAAGAAAATGAATGCATCCCCGGTATTATAAACTCAGGACCTGCCCTGAAATTCTTCAGCAGATAGAATCTTTTTATTTATTGACTGTCAGTTTACCGTTATTGATCCACAGAGTAACCCGTCCCATTCGGTCATATGGCGGATAAGCATGCATACCCCCTGTAACCATATCCATAAGGCCGTCGTTATTGAAATCACCCAGTTCGAGGGTAAGCATATGGGTCGGATTATTGGTGATGTTATGCTTTATAAACTGCATGTTTCCCGCATTTTCAAGCCACATGAAACTTTGGGACTCCGGTTTGTCCCATAAATTAAAAGCGCTCACCACAAAGAGATCAAGATCGCCGTCATTATCTATATCGACCGGCCTGGCATTATATGCTCCGGTAAAATTGCAAATACGGTGGAATTCAAATTGGAGATTTCCTTTATTCTCGAGCCATTGGACTCCATGCCATGGCCGCCCTTGCGGAGGAATATAATCAAAGGCATCACCGTTAGTATATAGGATATCATCAAGACCATCCTTGTTCAGATCGCAGATATATATGCCGCTTGAACCAAAGTCCTGGTTGGTCGATCCATATAAAAGTTTTGGAACAAAATGTCCTTTGCCGTCATTTATGAAACAGTATATTTCCTCCCACTCCTGGCTCACAAGAGAAATTATATCATTATCGCCGTCTTTGTCAATATCCACAATTTCAACATTGATCGGACCTGAAAGGTTTTGCAGGATATGACTTTGAAACTTCCAGTTTCCCAGGTTTTCAATCCAGCGCGTTTCCCCATCATCATAACCAAACTGTGCAACCGCCAGATCCATATCTCCGTCGTTATCCAGATCACCGGCCCTCACATCTGATACACGGGCAATTTTATCCACAATTATATGTTTTGTAAAATGGCATTTTCCATCATTTTCCAGAACAACCACTGAACCTATTTTATCATTGTTCGGGAAAAGCATGCCAAGAACTGCAACCATCAGGTCCAGGTCTCCATCTTTGTCAAAATCAATTGCCTGAATGTGGGCCGGCGCAAGCATGTCACTGGCCAGGACAGTTTCTGTAAAAATGCCCAGTGGATATTGCCTGATCCATGATACAGTATTGTTCCTGCAATCGCAAACAACGACATCCAAAAGGCCATCTTTATCCAGATCAACAGGCAAAACATGAGAAATAAGCGGTGGCTCAGTGAATTTATTCCCAATAGGCTTTGGCGTAAGAAAATCAATCTTTTCTCCGGTGACATTATCTTTGTAGACTTCAGCACCTGATTTTCCTGCAATTTTTTTATTAAAAGTCCGATGGATCACNNTTGTCGTGAATTCTGAAAGGTCGCCATTTATCTAAGATTTAAAATAAGGACAAGCAAGGGCTTTCTGTAAAATTAACAATGTATCCTCATCTCCCGATATTACATTGGAAATAAAATAACCTGGAAAACAGATTTATTTTTTGAGTAATATTAGTCTTTGAAATTCAGGAATCAAAGTCAAAATGATAAAACTTAAGACCTTTATAACCCAATTTATTATTATTTTCAGCTTTGGATTAATACCTGCGATTATATGTCAGTTCTTTATAAAGAAACCGGTTGACAGGTATATACATATTACCAGTTTTCGCTATGGAAAGGAACCTTCCGTAATAAGATGCAACCGGGGAGATAGGCTGCATCTGACCTTTTCGACAAAGGATACAGGCCATTCATTCTTCCTGGAAGAATTTGATATCGATGCCAAAATAAGCCCTTCCAGTGAAAATGTAGAAGTATTCAAACCCAGCGATCCAACCATAAAACCTCTGTTGACCCGTGAACTTGTTTTTACTGCAAGGCATCCGGGAATACTCAATTATCTGGTGGCAAAGAGTAATTTTCGCTGTCATGTATGGTGTGGCCCAATGCATGCATTTGAACAGGGGAATCTGATTATTCTTCCTAATACCTTGCTGGTTTTCAGTCTGGGATGTATCGCAGGTATATTATTTTTATGGATTACGGGTATTTTCCGCAGAACTACCGGCAGTAAATCCTTTGGTAAAAACAATGACTACCATGAAATTTTGACCAATAAGGTTCTTTTTAAAAATACTGTTGTATCGAGATGGCCCCAGATTATACTTACCATCTTTGCTATGATATTGATATATATTGTCATTATTACTGCCACTCTGGGAACGAAAGTGTCTGGCCGGAATCTTGGTGTTCTGATGATGTGGTCTATCTGGTTATTTCTGCTTGTTGCAATCTTTACTCCTTTTTTCGGAAGGATATGGTGCACGATATGTCCATTGCCTTTTATAGGCGACTTTTTACAAAGAAGATCATCGTTCATACCCGAACGGGGAAGAACGAAGGATTTTAATAACAGATTTTACGGGCTTTCCTTAAGCTGGCCCAAGTGGTTAAGGAATGACTGGCTGAAATTAATTTTCTTTTTATTGTTAGCAACCTTTTCTACTACACTTGTTGCGACACCGGTCGTTTCAGGGTTAACTGTACTGGGGTTATTGCTGGTTCCGACATTTATGTCTCTGATATGGGAATTAAGAGCATTTTGCAAATATGTCTGTCCTGTAAGCGTATTTGTAGGACCTCATTCACAAATGGGCATGCTGGCTCTACGAAATAAATCACAAATTATTTGTGATAACTGTAAAACTATTTCTTGTCAGCACGGAAGTGTTAATGGATGGGCATGTCCTTATGGATTAAATGTTGGCAAAATGAAAGATAATTACGATTGCGGTTTGTGCCTCGAATGCACACGCAGTTGCATATATAATAATGTTTCACTTTATCGGAGACCATTTGGCAGCGAACTCAGAATACGGAACAGAAGCCAGGCCTGGCTGACAATAGCACTATTTGTTATAGCCATTATTTATTGTATTCTGTATGAAGGCCACTGGCCTGAGGCAAGGGATTTTGTAAACATCATAGATAAGAAAAACTGGGGATTATTTGGTATTTACTCAATGATTGTCTGGGTACTGGTTTTAGTTATCGTACCGGGTATAATCTATCTGCTTTCATATACAGGATCAGGGCTTTTAAAAACTGGAATAAAGGTGAAAGAAATATTCCTGGAAAATACAGGTGTTTTATTACCGCTAAGCTTAATGCTCTGGATCGCCTTTGTAATACCAATGTTATTCGTCAATAAAACCTTTATTATTCAGGCAGCATCTGACCCATTTGGATGGGGATGGGATTTTTTTGGCACTGCCAATATACCATGGCATCAGTTTATGCCCCGGATGATTCCCTGGCTTCAGGCAATATTCCTGTTAATGGGATTTTATTTCTCTCTCAGGAACCTTAAGAGAACATGGCAGGACTCTCAATTGACGCCGAAACACTTATTGCTGTTCATGCTCCCCATGAGTCTTTTTATAACCTGTACAGTTGTTGCTATGATGTTTTTCTTTACGAATTAATAAATCTTTACAATATTTATAACATATTGGTTATAAATAATTAACGTAAATAGTTTGGTTTGAAAGGCTGTAAGGCAAAATGAAAACAAAACCTGCTGACCCGTAACCAAAGGTAACCCTTGGCAGGCAGACAACCGATTTTGAAGATCATTAAGGATTGACCAGATGTTATTTGATTATTTTATTTTCCTTCAGAAATTCCAGTATAAGGGTCAGGGTGGGAAGGAAGTTTGGATTGGTCACCGGCCAGTCGCATGAGTGATCGGCATCTTTTACAGTGATAAGCTCATAAATGGTTCCTTTGCTTTTCCTTAGGTTAGTAAACTTTTCCGCCTGACGGAGGATTCGTTTTCATTACGTGCCTGATTGTTTCGAGTTGGAGATTACCTTCGGTGAACTCGTCCCGCAAAGCGGGACTCGGTTCCTCATTTTTCCGCCTGACATCGGATTTGTTCTTGTTATGAGCCTGATTGTTTCGAGTTGGAGATTACCTTCGATGAACTCGTCCCGGAAAGCGGGACTCGGTTCCTCACTTTTCCGCCTCTTGTTTTCAGTGTAGTAACACCCTAGTTTTAATCCTCAAGGATATCATTCGTTATTTCCAAAAACATGGCTGCTAATGAATTAAAATTCAATCATTTAATATTATATTCCGGTGCGCTGCACCTTTATCCTCTACGACAAACATTTATCTAC
>PMBC01000062.1 GCA_003152835.1 Bacteroidales bacterium
ATTTTAAGTACTTTGGCAGTCTCCTGGTATATTTTCTTAACATCTTTTGCATATTTGCTCTTCGGGAATTCTTCCATGAAGGAGTAATATTCATCCAGAGTAGCCTGGTATCTTTCCTTCTGTTTCACAGCCATGCTTTTAACAGCATAATAGTAAAGGGAGTTAAGCTTTAAAAACATCATTTCCTCACGGTATTTGGTTTCCGAATACTCTTTGAGGGAATTTGACAGGGCAACTACAGCTGCCTTATACTCATTCATATCATAATAAAGCCTGGCACTGATATACGATTTCTCAACGAGCCTCTCATGAAGATCATTAATAAGTTTCTTGCACTCCTCAACCCTTGAACTATTCGGATATCTTGAAATAAAAATTGTAAATCCTTCTATTGCCGTTTTCGTATTATTCTGGTCAAGTTCTGCGCGCGGTGAAATATTATAATCGCACATTGCAGACATGTAATAGGCCTCTTCAATGTATTTTCCGTAACCATATTGTTCCATGTAGGACTTGAATACGGAACCTGCCATATCATACTGTTTCATGCCATAATATCCCTGAGCATTCATCCAGATGAGATCTTCAGCCTCTTCAGTAGCCCTATATCGCGGAATGATCTGTTCAAGGAGCTCTGTTGATTTGACATACTTACCAGCATCGAAGTACTCTTTGGCTCTGGTTTTTTTCAGATCATAATCCGTACTCTTCAGGATCTTCTGATATTCTCCGCATGAAGTTACCAGCATTAATGCCAGCAATAATATATATGTCCTTGACCTCATAAAAAATGTTGCGCAAAATTACAATAAATATTTCATATCTGACATAAAAACGTAAGATTTATCCTTTTATTCTATTTCTCCCTGCCGGAACATGAATAACCCTCTTCCCGACCCCTGCCTAAGCGGGGCAGGCTTTCCCCCAAGGGGATAACATATAACAGAGACAGGGAAACCAAATTAGGTATAAATAGGTATAACATTGAAGCTCCTATTATATACTTTTGTGTAAATTTTTATATAATCAGATATGGATATTTTCGAAAAGATTAAATCAAATAAAGGCGATCTTGGGCAATATTCAGATATGGCACATGGGTATTTCGCCTTTCCGAAGCTTGAGGGTGAAATAGGTCCAAGGATGAAGTTCAGGGGAAAGGAAGTTCTCACCTGGAGCTTAAATAATTATTTGGGACTGGCTAATAATCCTGAAGTGAGGAAAGCCGATGCTGAGTACACNNAACTTCGGCTACCAGGGAATGGTCTCGATAATCGACGCCCTGGTCAACAGGCATGATGTTATAGTTTATGATTCTGAATCACATGCCTGTATAATGGACGGGCTCAGGCTTCATATCGGAAAAAGATTCGCATTTCATCATAATGATATTGAAAATTGCGAAAAACAGCTTCAGCGCGCAACAAAACTCACAGAAGTGTCAGGAGGAGGTATCCTGGTAATCACCGAAGGCGTCTTCGGAATGGCAGGCGACCTTGGCAAACTCGACAAGATCGCTGCCCTTAAAAAGAAATACAACTTCCGTTTCCTTGTCGACGATGCACATGGCTTTGGAACTATGGGTGCGAACGGCCGCGGAACCAGTGAACATTTTGGCGTGATGGACGAGATTGACATTTATTTTGCCACATTCGCCAAATCTATGGCAGGCATCGGAGGCTTTGTTGCAAGTACAAAGGAAGTAATTTCTTACCTGAGGTATAATCTCCGTTCACAGATTTATGCAAAATCTTTACCTATGGCAATGACGCTTGGTGCGATAAAGCGCCTTGAAATTATCCAGGCTCATCCGGAATACCGCGAAAAACTATGGACTAATGTCAGAGCCCTGCAGAAAGGCCTGAAGGATGCCGGTCTTAACCTTGGCAATACCGAATCACCCGTTACGCCTGTATTCATGAAAGGCGGAGTTACTCAGTCAACCCAGATGATCTATGATCTCAGGGAACATTACAATGTTTTCTGTTCTGTTGTGATTTACCCTGTCGTGCCGAAGGATGTTGTAATGCTTCGCCTCATCCCTACTGCAGCACATTCTCTTGAAGATGTGGATTATACAGTAAAAGCTTTCAGGGAGATTAAGAGAAAGGTCGACAATGATGAATACCCGCATGAGATGGCGGATTTTACGAAATAACTCCTGAATAATCAGGATTACAGGGCTCTCAGCATGAGAGCCCTTTTTATTTCGAACAAATTCTTCTGTTGTTCGTTATACATCTGTTAAAACTAACATAAAAACCTGATTATTTTTATCATAGCCTCACAAACTTTTTATGGAACACGACCGGAGAAATCTCCTGAAGGGATATAATATGTTGCTCTATTTTGCAGGAAGCATGATAATGAGTGAACCCACTGATGAATGTGTAATTGACTTCTGGACCAGCGGAACGCTTAGAAGACTTCCGGTATCAAGTTCAAATCCAAGGTTTCTGAAGGCCGCATCTATTCTCAGGGATATATGTACAGATAAGGTGATATGCAGGCAAATGCTTTCCGAAGACTATTTCACCCTTTTTGCGGAAAACGGATTGCCCCTTGCACCTGCCCGCGCCTCAATTTATCTTGCTGACAAAAATAAGGGAGTAGCCGTTGAGAGGGAGATATCTGAGTTTTATAATTCATACAGCTGGCAGCCAATAAAACCAGGAAAACCTTCCGATCATATTGGCATTGAGCTTCTTTTTCTTACAGGACTTATCGAAAAATACCTGTTACTCGATGATGAACCCTGCTGCTGCGAGATGAAAAAAGAGATTTGCAGGTTTATCGGCAACTGTATTCTTCCCTGGATTCCATCCTGGAATGAGGCTGTGCAGGAACATGCCCACACCCAAAGCTATAAAGGCATATGCACTCTCATTTACGCATGTACAGAGGATCTTTATGGGCTATTTTCTATCAGTGAAGTCCGTTAAAAATTGACTGCTCCTTTCACCCGGCAAGGAGGAGTTTAACTTTTCTTTATAATGTGCTTCCTAAAAATTAGGATTGAAAAAATTTATTATTGCTCCCATATAATATTCTCTCCATCCCTCCACGATATCAGAAAATTCATCATCCGGGATATTTGTCTGCTCAACTGTCACAACAGAATCTTCATGGTCAGGCACTATTGTTATCGTGACAATTGATTTCTCCTCACGAGGGCCAAAGTACCACTCCTGGACTATCTTCCTGTCCTGCACAAACTCCAGGTTTTTTCCGGTAATGTCACCTTCCCATAATGAAAATTCTGATCCGGGCTTTTCCGGCATAATTGCCGGATATCCTGACCATAGCTCAATTGTATAAGGATTTGTAATCGCTGAATATACATCAGATGGTTCAGCATTGATTTTAAAGCTCTTTTTAAATGTTTTCATACTAATGATATTTCTCTGTGGCCCTCTGTGACCCTCTGGATTTCCTCTGTGTAAGTTCTTCAATAGTTTAAAAAATTACACAGAGTTACACAGAGAAGACACTGAGTTGCTCAGAGGTTTTACTTATGAAACTCTGATAAATACCTTTCTGCGTCGATTGCCGCCATACAGCCTGA
>PMBC01000188.1 GCA_003152835.1 Bacteroidales bacterium
TTCGACGCCTATGAAAGTGATCTCCAATTCCTTCGTAAAGGCGATATAATTTCTTTCACCCTTCAGGCATTACCTGGCACAGATTATACAGGCAATATAGTATTTATTGACCCTGTAATTGATCCTGTTACAAGGGTTGCAAAAGTCAGGGTTGAAACAGGAAATGCATCAGGTAAACTAAAACCTGAGATGTTTGCCACAGGAATTGTTTCGACAACACTTGACGAATATCGTGATAATCTGGTTATCCCGAAATCTGCTGTATTATGGACTGGCAAGCGTTCGGTTGTTTATGTTAAACAGCCGGGGTCTGATGAACCAGTATTTAAAATACGTGAAATTGGTCTTGGCCCTATGCTTGGCGAAAGTTATGTTGTTACCGATGGCCTGAAAGAAGGTGAAGAGATTGTTACCAGCGGCACTTTCAGCGTGGATGCAGCATCACAGCTTGATGGAAAACCAAGCATGATGAACACTTTCGGAGCGTTGCCTAAATAGAAAATGAACATTGATTAACTTATCCATGAGAAACCTCTTTCAAGCAGGCTTAAAGGTTTTATTTCAGGCTCTATCTTTGAATCCCTGCCAGGTCGCGTATGACTACAGAGGCACAGGCTACNNCTTTATCAATCGTCTCCGGCGAATAAACCGCCGTAAAGCCTTCCCGAATCCCAAGCCTGTGAAGTCTCTTGCGCAATATCCGCGCCAGGTTGCAATCCGTTGTCCCGGAGATATCTGATACAGCTATTTGAAGAGGATCGAATTTCCCGCCGGCCCCCATTGAGCTTACAAGCTTGTATTTCCTCTGAAGAGAATGAAAGATCAGGAATATCTTGGGTGAAAGGGTATCAATGGCATCAACCACATAATCAAACCCGGCGTCAAGAATTTCAATCATCCTGTCGTCTTTGATGTATTCATTAATAATAGTAAGATGAAGGTCCGGGTTGATTTCAAGCAGCCTGGCTCCCATCAGTTCTGCCTTTGCCTTTCCATGAGTACTTGTTAAAGCCAGTAACTGTCTGTTGCGGTTCGACGGATTGATTTTATCGCCGTCGACAATAGTCATCGAACCAACTCCTGCCCTGCATATCATCTCAGCAGCATAAGCGCCCACGCCTCCAAGTCCGACAACAAGGACCNNNNTTAAGTTCATTTACAGTTAATCCAAGATCACCGGATACTTTAATATATATGTCTCTGATATCGGTGCCGGAACCATCCGTCTCAAGAAAAATATGGTCAACAGGGAGGCTTTTAAGCAATGAAGCTGCCTCAGGCCTGGTAATAAAATCGAACCAGAAGGAGAGGTAGATTCCCCTTGATATAAGCTGAAGGGCAAGCTCCTTCTTCCCCCTGAAGCCATGAACCAGCCATGGCGTTAAAGGCTTAAGCTTTTTATGCTCAGCGAGGAGCTCTTCCCAGGCCCTTACACAATGAATTACAACAGGTTTTTTGTGTTCTTCAGCAATAAGAACCTGCTCTTCAAAAGTTTTCTTCTGTAAATCCATTGCCGGGCCCTTTATCTTATCGAATCCCGCTTCACCGACTGCTATGACTGACCTGTCGGCTGCAGTAACAGCGACATATGCCAGCATCCCGTCATGACTTTCCACGGAAAGATACCAGGGATGAATGCCTGACGTAAAGGCAAGTCCAACCTGTTCCTGCGGGATCCTGTTTTCATGTGCCATCAGTGTTTCAACAGAAAAGATACCGGGAGACGGTACTGAGCCGTGAGTATGAATATCAATAAAATCGTTTTGATGAGGAAAACTCATTATACTGATTTGCCGATAAATGAAACTCCTTTATCAATTCTTTTTAATGTCTCTTCCTTGCCGATCCATGAAATAATATCAAACATATGAGGTCCCCTGGATGCTCCTACAACAACAAGCCTGAAAGCATTCATTATAGCTCCGGTATTATATCCTTTTGCCTCAATCCATTTTTTTACCTTACTTTCAATGGGATCCTGCTTGAAATCATCTATCCCCGAGAGTACCTCTTTCAGTTCAAGCAATTGTGCCGGAGTTTCAGGTTTCCATCTTTTTTTTATAACATCCTGGTCATATGCTTCAGGGCTTCTAAAGAAAAAGTCTGTTTCGTTCCATATCTCATTTACAAAGCTCACCCGTTCCTTTACAAGTCCGACAAGAGTCTCAAGCTGACCTATATCATGATGAAAACCCTGAATCCTCAGGAATTCCCTGAATTCAATTGCCAATTGTTTATTGGTTCTTTCCATGAGGTAATGGTGATTAAACCATTTTGCTTTTTCAGGATCGAATCTTGACCCTGATTTATGCACCCTTTCAATTGAAAATGAATCTATAAGCCCGTTCATGCTGAATATCTCCTGTTCTGTTCCAGGATTCCATCCCAGCAGGGCAAGCATGTTAATAAATGCATCAGGATAATAGCCTTCTTCGCGATATCCTTTAGCCGTTTCGCCATAAGGCCAATACAGAGGAAAAACAGGAAATCCCATCTTATCCCCATCGCGCTTGCTCAGCTTTCCTTTTCCATCAGGCTTTAGCAGAAGGGGAAGATGCGCAAATAACGGAGCATCCCAGCCAAACGACCTGTAAAGCATTATGTGAAGCGGCAATGATGGGAGCCATTCTTCGCCGCGGATCACATGACTTATTTCCATCAGGTGATCGTCGACAATATTTGC
>PMBC01000210.1 GCA_003152835.1 Bacteroidales bacterium
ATGGGAAGATCAGGTGGAGGTATGGGCAGAAATGGCGGAGGTGGGAGAATGGGAGAAACTTCAGCTTCACCAGTTATTGTATGGTTTAAAAATATTCAGTTTGCATCGGAGAGATAGTTTTTATACTTTAGTTCCCTCTTTTTTATGACAGGTCATTCCACAGGAAGAAGGAGAAGTGTGATTACTTTTATTTACTGATGAAAGCCAAGATTTTTACCAATAATATTTATTCTGTACTTATCTACAGGATACTACTCGTTCTATTCCTGTTCTCACTTTGCCGCATTGGATTCTATCTCTTCAACCACAGAATGTTTCCCGATATTTCTGCCGGTCAATTCCTGTTAATGATGAAGGGAGGCCTTATTTTCGATATATCAGCAGTGGTATATCTGAATATGCTTTTCATACTGTTTGAAATCGTTCCATTTGACTTCAGATACAACATTATCTACGAAAAGGTTGTCAGGATACTTTTCTTTTTAACGAATGGAATCGCCATTGCAGCAAACTGCGCTGATTATATTTATTATCGTTTTGTGTTTAAGAGAGCCACGGCTGACGTTTTCAAGACATTTGAAAACGAGACCCACATGTCGAAAATGTTTTTTAAATACATGGCCGATTACTGGCCGGCAACTCTCACCGGTTTATTTATCCTGTTCCTTATGGTTTACCTTTACAATAAAGTTAAGCCGGTAAGGCCGGAACCCAAAAGCAGGATCGCGTATTATATCATTAATGTCCTTTTTATTCCTGTTGTTCTGGCCCTTGTAATTGGAGGTGCCAGGGGTGGTTACAAACATTCAACGCGTCCGATAACCATTAGTAATGCAGCACGATATGTAAAATCGCCCCACGACGTGCCTATTGTCCTCAATACCCCTTTCAGCCTTCTGAGAACATCCGGTAAGAAACCATTGGTGAAATATAACTTTTTTGAGAAGGAAAAGCTTGATGAAATTTTTAATCCGCATTATATTACTGATAATTCAAGACCATTCACAAAAGATAATATTGTCATTATAATATTGGAGAGCTTTGCACGTGAGTATATCGGATCTCTCAGTCATGAGCTTGAGGGTGGAACTTATAAGGGATATACTCCGTTCATTGATTCGTTGATAAAGGAGAGCCTTACATTTGACGTTTCCATTGCAAACGGCAAGAAATCAATAGATGCCATGCCTTCAATTCTTGCTTCCGTTCCCTCACTTGAGACTCCGTACATCATTTCACACTATGCCAATAACCAGATTAACGGGCTTGCTTCTTTATTAAAGACAAAAGGTTATTATTCGGCTTTTTTTCATGGAGCACCGAATGGATCCATGGGTTTTGATTCATTTGCAAGAATGGCAGGATTTGATTCCTATTTTGGTCTCGATCAGTACCCTGATAAGACTGATTTTGACGGGATATGGGGAGTATGGGACGAGCCATTCTTCCATTTTTTTGCCCAAAAGCTCAATGGTTTTCAGCAGCCGTTTCTTGCTTCAATATTCTCAATTTCATCCCATCATCCCTTCAAAGTTCCTGAAAAATATAAAGATAAATTCACGAAAGGACCTGCCCCGATTGTTGAAGTTATAGGGTACACTGATTTTGCTTTAAGGGAATTCTTCACCGAAATCTCTGATAAACCATGGTTCGGGAATACATTATTTGTCATAACTGCCGATCATACGAATGAGTCGATTCACAAGGAATTCCAGAATGACTTCGGCTCCTACAGTATTCCAATAATTTTTTACAAGCCTGGCAGCAATTTGAAAGGCATGAAAAAAAGAATTGCTCAACAGATTGATATAATGCCGACAATCCTGAATTACCTGAATTATGACAGCGATTATATTGCATTCGGCAATGACCTTTTTGACGATTCCAGAGAATCTTTCGCATTCAATACCAACGGCAGCAGTTATCATTTCTACATGAGGGATCATATTCTTGAAATGATGGATAACAGGCCGCTGGGCCTCTATAATTTCAGGAAAGACAAATACCTGGAAATAAACCTGATCGGGGAGGAGCCGGAACTCGTTAATATAATGGCCGGGAAAATGAGAGCAGTAATTCAGTCCTACAATTCAAGACTGATTGACAATGATATGGTAGTGCGGAAACATTAAGAGGAACCTCTGAAGAACAGATTATTTATCTTTGATTTCAAGCGTTCATTTCATTATAAAAAAGATGATTCCCATGAAATCTCAGTTTTTCTCACAATTGGACAGATTCAGGGTGACTAATCCAGGGCAGAATTTATCACCACGCATTATGGCTGTTGATGCCCTGCGAGGGTTTGACCTTTTCTGGATAGTCGGTGCCGAGGCAATTCTTAAAAGCCTTGACAGGATATTGCATACTCCGTCAACAGAATTCATCTCAAACCAATTGTCCCACGTGACATGGACTGGATTCCACTTCTATGACCTGATAATGCCTCTGTTCCTGTTCATAGTTGGTGTATCAATGCCCTTTTCGTTTAAGAAGAGAATTGAAAAAGGAGGTTCCCCTTCATCATTATGGCCGCACATTATCAAGAGGGTAATACTTCTCTGGATCCTCGGCATGGCAGTCCAGGGCAATCTTCTTGGTCTGAACTGGGGCAACATCAAGTTCTACAGCAATACACTTCAGGCTATAGCCAGCGGTTATCTG
>PMBC01000197.1 GCA_003152835.1 Bacteroidales bacterium
TATAGTGACAGAAGTGACCACTAACCCCGGGCTTCAGCCCGGGGGTGATAACTAGAATGATTACGGGGCTTTAGCCCTCATTCTTTTTCACAAAAAAACCGATGGAATTATTATTTGTAATAAAAATTATTTACTTTTGTTTCGTAATTAGCCGAAATACTAAATGAAATGGAGATAAAGGAAAAGGTGTTCACTGATAAACAGGAAAAGATTGCCCGATACTCAAAAGCTCTTGGGCATCCGGTAAGGGTTTTCATAATGGATTTCCTGGTGAAGAATGCAGATAAATGCTGTTATAGCGGCGATATGGCCGAAGAGCTTCCCATTGCGAGGTCAACTCTCTCCCAGCATCTGAGCGAGCTTAAAGCAGCAGGACTAATCCAGGGTGAGATAAATCCTCCTTATATTAAATATTGTGTAAATAAGACCGGTTGGGCTGAAGCAAAAGAACTGACAATATCTTTTTTTAACAGAAAACAATAAATCACTTAATTATGGAAATAGAAATATTAGGGACGGGCTGTTCTAAATGCAAATCCCTTGAAGAGATTACCCGCAAAGTGGTAAAGGATAACGGGATAGATGCAAACATTACAAAGGTCGAGGACATTGTTGAGATCATGAAATTCAACATAATGACAACTCCAGCGCTGGTTGTGGATGGCAAGGTTGTTGTAAAGGGACGCGTTCCATCAGCTGAAGAGATCAAACAATTTCTAACCAGATAATAACTACCTCGATGAAAAAATTTATTCTGACAAGCTTTGTATTCCTTTCAATTTTGGTTATCTCATGTACCGGCCAGACTAACCAAAAACCTGCACTGGCAATTTCGAATAATGGCGATGTTGAGGTTTATTATTTCCACATGACAATCCGTTGTGAAGCCTGCAAAACGGTGGAAGCAGAGGCCAGGAAAAACATTGAAATGCTTTATCCTGATCAGGTTAAAGCAGGAAAGATAAGCTTTACTGCTTTAAATCTTGAAGAGGCAACCGGCAGATCCATTGGAGAAAAGCTGGGGGTTAACAGTCAGACACTGTTAATCGTAAAAGGTGATCAGAAAATTAACATTACAAATGAAGGTTTCCTTTATGCTGGTTCGAAACCTCTGAAATTCACTGAGATCATAAAATCGAAGATTGATGCTCTGATTAAATAATAGCCTGGTTTATAAAGTCGATACTCTTTTTTACATCAGATAAACTAATATTTTATAATGGATTTTCTAACAAATCTGCTTGATAACAGTTCTTTGCCATGGATTACGGCACTGCTTCTTGGTCTTATGACAGCTATCAGTCCTTGTCCGTTGGCTACAAACATTACAGCCATCGGGTTTATCAGCAGAGATCTGGAAAACCGCAACAGGGTCTTTTTGAATGGGTTGTTTTATACCCTTGGAAGAGCAATTACATATACTTTAATCCCGCTTATTATTTATTTTGGTGCTGACCAGTTTAAATTCCCGGGGTTCTTCCAGCGGTATGGAGAGAAGATCATCGGACCACTCCTGCTATTAATCGGAATATTCATGCTTGATATCATCAGGATTAATTTCCCCGGGCTTGGCAGACTTTCGGAAAAGATGGAAAAGAGAAAGTCGTGGCGGTTTATTGATGCATTATTGCTTGGAATTGTTTTTGCTCTTGCTTTTTGCCCCTACAGCGGAGTATTGTATTTTGGGTTGCTTGTTCCACTTACCTTATCAACCGCATCCGGATTATATCTGCCGGTTATTTTTGCCATCGCAACAGGGATTCCGGTAATCATTATTGCATGGGTTCTGGCTTACACAGTTTCAGGAATAGGAGGGGTTTATAATAAGATTAGAATCTTTGAACTCTGGTTCAGGAGAGTCATTGCCGTAGTCTTCATAATCGTTGGTATTTATTATAGTATAAGAATTTACCTATAAAAAATTTGCATATTTATTTCGTAGTATGACGAAATATCAATTCGTATTAAATGAAAAACATTAAAACAAATATCTGGTTACCTATAATATTATTACCTGTCTGGTATATTATATACCATAACCTTCAACCTGTCACGAATTGGTTAATTGATTCAGTCCTGGGATTGGAAAGAGGAGCACATCTCACAGAGGCGCTTCGTTTCTTTGTTTTTGAATTTCCCAAGGTAATGATGCTGCTTACCCTCATTATCTTCCTCGTGGGTATAATCAGGACCTATTTTACTCCTGAGCGAACACGCAAGGCTCTTGAAGGGAAGAAAACATTTACAGGTAATGTTATGGCAGCGACGCTCGGAATTGTCACTCCTTTTTGTTCGTGTTCTGCAATCCCCTTATTCCTGGGATTTGTAGAAGCCGGAGTTCCGTTGGGAGTCACATTCTCTTTTCTTATTTCATCTCCCATGATAAATGAAGTTGCTGTGGTTCTTTTATATGGGATGTTCGGGTGGAAGGTAGCAGTGATATATGTGGGAACAGGCTTGGTTATAGCAATTGTTGCCGGATGGGTAATTGGCTTGCTGAAGCTCGAAAAATGGGTTGAACCATGGGTATATGAGACTCATTTGGGTAATAACGGAGAGGAAGAAGATAAAATAACATTCGGTAGCAGAATCAGCCTCGGGTATGATGCCATTAAGGATATAGTAGGTAAAGTATGGATCTATGTAGCTTTAGGTATCGCAGTAGGAGCCGGAGCACATGGTTATGTCCCGGAAGAATTTATGGCTGCGCTAATGGGCAAATCTGCATGGTATTCAGTTCCGTTGTCAATATTAATAGGCATTCCGCTATATTCCAATGCAGCCGGAATAGTCCCAATTGTTTCAGTACTCATTGAAAAAGGAGCCGCACTTGGTACATCTCTGGCGTTCATGATGGCAGTTATCGGCTTATCGTTGCCTGAGATGATTATACTTCGAAAAGTACTTAAGCTCCCGTTGATTTTCACATTTATTGGAGTGGTAGGATTCGGAATAATGGTTGTAGGTTATCTATTTAACATAATATTTTGAAAATATGAAAAGGAACAACATCAAAAACATTTCTGTTATTTTATTTCTCATTACAACTTTTTTTGTATCCGCATGTGGTCAGAATACAAGCCAGGCAGGAAAGGTTAAAACCCCAGGTCGGGATTCAACGAATACAAAGGATTCAGAAAAAAAGTACAAGGTTACTTTTATTGAATTAGGATCTGTAAGGTGTATCCCTTGTCAACAAATGCAAACTGTTATGAAATCGATTGAAGCGAAGTATGGCAAAGAGGTTAAAGTTGACTTTCACGATGTCTGGACTGATGCAGGCAAACCTTATGGTGTAAAATATGGTATAGATGCAATCCCAACCCAGGTATTTCTTGACGAGACTGGTAAGGAGTATTACAGGCATGTTGGATTCTTTCCTGAGGAAGAGTTAGTGAAGGTATTAAAGCAAAAGGGGATAAAATTGAAGTAGATGAATAGCCTTTTTGATAATTATGGTTTTTTAAGCTGTGGAATATTAAATGTTTCTCCTCGTGAAGCATTTGAATTGTGCGGAANNATGTACCGGAAATCCTGTTTTTCCCAATAAGCAAACTGGTGCAAAAATTATCAGAATTGCCACAGGATAAATATCTAATATTTGCTGATACTGTCGGATTAAGAAGTAAAGAAGCTGTGGTTCTTCTTAAAGATAAAGGGTTCATAAAAATTGCTAATATGGCAGGTGGAATTGTAGACTGGGAGCATGATGGGTTGCCACTTAAAACAAATATTGAAGAGAGGTTATCCGGTTCATGTATGTGTCAGCTGAAACCCAGAGAAGGCAGGAAAGACAAAAGAGAAAAGTAAAAAGATAAAAGTAGGGTCATTGCATGCAATGACCTGATTTTGAAAACCAAAACATAACTTATTATGAAACAGTCATTAGGTTTTATCGGTGGTGGAAGAGTGACAAGAATTCTTCTGCAGGCATTTAAAAATAAAAATGCACACTTCAATAAAATTGTTGTTACTGACACTAACACGGATGTCTCAGGGAATCTGAAAAAATCCTTCCCTGATATTCAGGTTGATAATGCATTTGTTGCAGCCTCTCAGGATATACTATTTATTTCCCTGCATCCACCTGTTGTAATGGATACTCTTGAGCTTATAAAGGGGAGCATCAACAGTAATACCATAGTGATATCTCTTGCCCCCAAAATCACTATTACTAAAATATCATCAAAACTGAATCAGGCTAAAAATATTGCCCGGTTGATTCCAAACGCTACATCATTCATAAATGAAGGTTACAACCCTGTATGCTTCTCACCTGATTTTACCATGAATGAAAAACAAATGGTTCTCGATCTACTAAGACTTATGGGTAATACCTTTGAGGTTCCTGAAGAAAAACTTGAAAGCTACGCCATCATGTCAGCCATGTTGCCAACATATTTCTGGTTTCAGTGGAAGGAGCTTACTGAGATCGGAATCAGGACTGGTCTAACAGAGGAAGAATCAAAAAATTCTATAAACGATACTATTATTGCTTCATTAAAACTGATGTTTAAATCGGGTTTAACTCCAGCAGAAGTAATGGATTTAATTCCGGTAAAACCTATAGGGGAGCACGAAGCACAGATTTCTGAAATCTACAGAAGCAAGCTTATTCCCCTGTTTGAGAAAATCAAGCCATAAAATTTTAAAATAAATAAAAGTAGATATTTCTTTCAATATTATTAATAATGTCGTATGTTTGCGTCATTAGATATTAATATATGATCAAAGCCGAAAAATTCGACAGTGAGCTACGCCAACTGGCAGCATTTTCAAGAGTCATTTCTCATCCTGCCCGCCTTGCAATACTTAAATATCTGGCTGAAACCAGGAATTGTGTCTCAGGGGATATCTCTGATTTTATTCCCCTCAGCCGCACAACAGTATCCCAGCACCTTAAAGAGTTGAGAAGTGCCGGACTGATTCAGGGCGAGATCGACGGGACCAGAATTAATTACTGTCTTAATAAAACTGAAATTGAAAGCGGCTATAAAAAGTTTAAAAAATTCTTTTCGATAATCAGAAATGCAGAAGTAATTTGTAAAACTGATAATTAATGAAAATACTTATTCTTTGCACTGGTAACAGCTGTCGAAGCCAGATGGCTCAGGGCTTTCTGCAATCATTTGACAAAAGATTACTGATATTCTCTGCAGGAACGGAACCAGCTGCCCGGATAAACCCGATTGCGGTTAAGGTGATGAAAGAGGCNNGTTTTCCCCGGAAAAGTCAGGAATCGCATTCATATGGGATTTGAGGATCCTTCTAAGATAACAGGTACTAATGAGTTTATATTAAGCGAATTCCGAAGAATCCGGGATGAAATAAAGAATGTTTTTTGTGAATTTTATAAAAAACAAATCCTGCCATAAAAATGAAACCCAGACTAAAGTTTCTCGACAGGTATCTGACTCTTTGGATATTTCTTGCCATGTTTATCGGTGTCTTTTCAGGATATTTTTTCCCGGCTATCGCAAAATTCTGGGATTCATTAAAATCCTCACCTGACAGCACCACTAACATTCCTATTGCGATTGGATTGATTCTGATGATGTACCCCCCGCTTGCAAAAGTAAAATATGAAGAGTTGGGAGGTGTTTTCCGGAACTTTAAAATTCTGAGTCTATCCCTGATCCAGAACTGGATTATCGGACCAGTGCTCATGTTTACCCTGGCAATTGTATTCTTTAAACTTTTTCCCGGCAAGGACAACGCAAACCTTCCGTATATGTACGGTATTATTATGATTGGTCTTGCCCGCTGCATTGCAATGGTGATCGTATGGAACGACCTGGCAAAAGGAGACTCAGAATATTGTGCAGGGTTAGTGGCATTTAATTCCATATTTCAGGTGTTGTTCTTTTCAGTTTATGCATGGATTTTTATTGCAGTATTACCCGGTTGGTTCGGAGTACCAACCAATTCAGTGGTTGAGAATATAACAATCGGACAGATAGCAAAAAGTGTCTTTATTTATCTTGGAATACCATTCATTGCCGGTTTCCTTACACGTTTCATTTTAATAAGAGTTAAAAGTAAGGAGTGGTATCATACTAAGTTTATTCCCAAAATAAGTCCCATAACTCTAATTGCCTTGTTATTCACTATAATAGTTATGTTCTCTTTGAAAGGTGAATATATTGTAAAATTACCCCTGGATGTTGTAATGATCGCAATCCCGCTTATTATATATTTTGTAATTATGTTTATGTCTTCATTTTTCATAAGCAGAAGGGCAGGAGCGAATTATGAACAAACAGCAACCCTTTCATTTACAGCTGCAAGTAACAATTTTGAACTAGCAATAGCAGTTGCCATTACAGTTTTCGGGATAAATTCAGGTGAAGCATTTACCGCTGTAATAGGTCCTTTGGTTGAGGTACCTGTTATGATCCTGCTAGTCAATGTAGCCCTGCGATTTCAAAAGAAATACTTCAGCAAATAATCGGAAGATAGTATCTCATTATTTTGAAAGAAGAAGCAAGGTATAGTTCCTTTGAGTTGATAACAAAACCAAATAAGTAGGATATATTTTGGAAATTGAATGGGTAATACTAAATTTGCACCCGAATTATACTGCGGGGTAGTCCCGCTGTTAGTGGGACGTTGGGCTCATTGTTGATTGACTTTTTGTATTAAGATATATTGCGGGGTGGAGCAGTGGTAGCTCGTTGGGCTCATAACCCAAAGGTCGGAGGTTCGAATCCTCCCTCCGCTACAAAGAAAAAGCCTTGCCGTGAAACGGCAGGGCTTTTTTATTGATGGCCCGACAAAAGCTTGCTTTTGGAAGGGACAGAAATAAAAAAGCCCGTAGCAGCGCGTTAGCGCTGCAAGGCTTTTTCTTTGTTAAGCACTCCCGAAGAGGATCATGAGCGGAGCGAATAATCCTCTACTCAAATGCCTCTCCCCTTTCATCCCCTCTTCCAGGAGGGAGGGGATTATTTAGCTTCCGAAATTAGTAGTAATAGTTGCGCTGCAAGGCTTTTTCTCCCGACGCTTCGGTCGGGATCTTCTCTTTGCTTCGATTTGTTAAGCACCCTCAAAGGATCATAAAAAATGCGAATAATTCTTTTCTTTATCCTGACTGGCTGCCCAACACGTGTATTTCATCCCCCCAAAAATCTGAAGGGGGCCTAATGCTATGCCTCCATTTGGAAAAACTTGGTGAAAAAGTTAGCCCCCGGAGCTAGTTCCCATATCTGAAAATAAGGTTATTATTATCAATGATTATAGTCCTTCTTATAGCATTCTCTGCTCTTTCAGCCATTTCTTTACTCTTTCATGTTCTACCTGGTATTTTGATTCCACGTTTTGTAAAATCTACTGAAATCGCTCTTTGTTACGAATACTTGCAAACAAGGGATTATGATTAGCAAGATTGAACCACCATAATGGATAAAAATTCATTGTATCCCATTCATCCAGATATTTAATTACATATACTGTTTAAATGCATCAAAACTCATAAATAGTTCTGCAACCTTGGTTATATCGTTCATATTCTGCTTAATACAGTATTCTTCATCAGAAACCGGGAATGGGCTTATACATTTATTACAATAATCTTTTGCCATACAATGATTGCACTTTCTTTGATTTGAAATCTTATTCTGACATGATTCAAAATTTTTAAATATTTCTATATATGATTGCCCTACTGTACCAATTTTCCTGCCGTACCAGCATAATCTTATTTCGGATATGTCATTAACAATTAATGTATTCCTATTCTTACAATTTGAAAGATCTTTCGTCCATTTACATAAATTTGCAAAATATGGGAAAGCTCTTTTATTAATCAGGGAACTAAATAAATTCTTCTCTTTCTTAGCCTCACAAAAATAATCGTAGGCTGAGATTGCATCATCAACACCAGATTCTTTACAGAGTATTTTAAGAAAATTTATCTCAGGATTAGTCAGGTTTGACCTTACAAAATTAAAATCACAAATCGAAATGCAATCTTCCTTATTTTCTAAATCTAAGAGTGAGGGAGAATAAGAATTTATTAATAATAAGTTATTATCTCTTTTTAGATAATAATTCAGAATATTAAGACTAGGGGTAGAATATCTTATGAATTTTTCATAGTTATTCTTTGAATGGTTAAACAAAGCATCTTTATTTGAATAGATTTGAATGATAGTCCCATTAATTGCGAGGATCTCTTTTAACCAATCAACAAAATGCCTGTCTAAAGTATCTGATAAAAGAATAATATTATTAAACCATCCATCAGCACTATTTTTTTCATCTAGTAATGATAAGATCTTCAATGTATTATTATCATTGGCTTTTTGTGTTCTGTGAATCTGGGACTTTAATGAAACATTTACCTCTTTGACTATTTCATTGGGATAAATTGTTCTGCTAAATATTGGATTGTCATCAATAAATATGACTTTATAACCATATTTCGGATAGGTGGAAAAAAGAGGTGTTCCCTGATAAATATTTAAGAAATTATGTATATAATAATCTATATTGACATATTTATCAATTGTTTCTATTGTTCTGTTTGCTTCCTCTATAGTTTCATTAGGCAGCCCTACCATAATACTCGAAAAAATATTCTTTATTCCTATTTTCTTTGCATATGTGGACACTACTCCCAGCTTTTCTATAAACAGAACTTCTTTCTCTAATTCATCTGATGGGTTATCCTCGGCTTTATGAACCTTGCCAATAATTCGTAAAGTTTTAGGATTTGCACTTTCCAGGGAAAACCCAATTGAAACAAAACCTGCTTCCATCATAAGATCCAATAATTCTTCATCAATACAATCACACCTGGTTATGCAGCCCAAGGGAATTTTGATCTTGTTTTCTATTATTGCCTTACAAATTCTTTTTGCTCTTTGCGGAATCAATGAAAAAGCATCATCAAAAAATTTCAAAATCTGATTTCGGGCAGAATATCTAGATATAAAATCTATCTCACCGATAACTCTATCAACAGAATGCGTTGTAAATCTTCTTTTTGATAAAACAGCACAATTACAATATACACAATTCTGATTGCACCCTCTTGCTGTTATCAGTCCGATATTAAAACCAGCAGGACCCGGTATGAAACCGCTCAGATAAGGTGATGGATATTTATCGAGGTAATCTGTTTTTTTGGAATTTTGGACCAGAATGTTACTTTCAGGGATTCTGCATATTTTATCTCCATACCGATATGTAATCCCCTTTATTTGTCCCAAATCAATTTTTTTGAAATCAAAATGGTTATCAGATAATTGAGAAATGAATTGTAGAAAAATCTCTTCGCTTTCATTTCTGAAGCACACATCAACAAATGAATATTTACCTAGGATAAATTCAGAATAAGTAGTAGCTGTAGGTCCGCCAAGAGCAATTATAGTCTTAGGCGATATTTTCTTTAGTTCTTCTGCAATTAAAATTGAAGTTATGAAATTGGTATTGAAGACGGTAAAGCCAATTACTTTAGCATTGTACATCAATATTTTTCTAACACAATTCTCCAGGTTAATAAAATCATTGTAAATAAATTGCTCTGCTGTGTAACCATTTAGCCTTAAAAAAGAAATTATATAACCACTCCCAATATGATAAAGGAAATAATTATTTGCATCTCCACCACCAGGTGAAAAAATAAAAAGACAATCCACCTGATTCCGGAAAATCTTACTCATAGAGGCAAATAAAGATGGCTACCTAATTAAATTATTAAAGATTCATATTAAATAGTCATCTTTAAATATTTAAGCGTTCACAGAAACATGTGGCATAGTAAGTGCGACTAGCGAAACGGCGAGATTTACTGATTCATTTTCAAGATCAGGAATCTCTTCGATTGTATGTTTGACAAAATCTTGAAATGCTTTACTACTGACTCCTTTATCATATTCTTCTTGAATTTTTGCAAGGACATTTTCAGCATTATTATTACCAAATAGGATTTCAAAAATGTCTTTAACTGTCCTGTCTTTAATTTTCTTAGTTTCCATAATACCTCCTCTTTTAATGATTTTAGAACTACAACAATAATTTTTATCTGGGTGTAAATATTTAATATAATCTAAGATCCACAGTATTATTCAATAGAAAGTGAGTATAAATATTGATATGTGTATTGGTTGATAGAATTCTTATTCCATGGAAATTGGAAAGCATTTTATATAGGATCATATCTATAAAATTGGTAGGTTAATCTTCTTGCATAAAGCCTTATAGCGAGGTTCGTTGAGCAGACAGTCAAATATTGGTAAGGTCAAAGAAGTCAAATTTATATCATGCACCTCATAAGCATGTTCCAAACAGTCCAAAGCTCGCTCCTTATTACCAGAACACACATAAAGCCACGCAATATCCACTGGATTAACATATGAAGTTTTTGACTGAGCAAAAATGGTATCCGCTTCAAGGCTTAGTGCCCCTATATAACCTGCTTTAGCATAGCCCTGGTTAAAAGCATGAATCAGACCTGGATAGCCCATGTAAAAGCTTTTCTTCCATAGTTTCAAGGCTTCATCATATTTCTCGGTCAAATGCAGGGCTAAAATTAAAACAGATAATCCAGAGATGGAATCTAACTTAAGCGCTTCACGACCGACAGTGAGAGCTTCGTTATATCGGTGAATATATAATAAATCAAAGCTATAAAAGCCCTTTATATCTGGATCATTCGGGTCCAGTTTAAGCGCCAACTTGATCTGGTCCATTGCTTCTTCCGAACGCCCTAATTTAATTAGCAAAAGTGAGTAAAATGCGTGGGCTCCTGCATTATTGGAGTTGATTCTGATAGTTTTTTTAAATTCAGATTCGCCACCTTCCCAATCCCATTCTGAATAGGTCTTATAAATGGCAACCCCTAAATGAAGCTCAGCAAGAGTACTATCTAGTTTTTGTGCAGTCATTAATGCAGCATATTCTTTGGGTAATCCCTCGGTTGGAGATAAAAAACCCATTTCTAAAGATTCCTTGTAAACCCAAAAAATGCCACAATAAGCTAAAGCATACTCAGGATCTTTCTCCAAAGCAATTCGGTAATACTTCATTGCAGTCTCCAGATCATTTTGAGTCTCTTTTTTACGATAGAATTCACCTTTTAGATAAGCATCATAGGCTTCTAGGTTTAACGTGTATGTTTTCTCAATAAGTTTTTTTTCCTGAGGAGTTATTACTGCTTCTAATTGAGTTGCTATCGCCTGTGCAATCTGGCTCTGTATGCTGAAATAATCTTTTGCCTCAGGATTATCCTGCTCATAAGACTTTGCCCAGAGATGACCCTCTTTATCTGCCTTTATTAATTGTACCCTCAGACAGAATCTATTTCCGGATTTTTGTCCGCTACCTTCCACAATGTAATTCACACCCAATTCTTTCGCTATTTCAGGGATGGATTTAGTTTGTTTTCTGTATTGTTCAACTGAAGTGCGGGAAATAACCCTGAGATCTTTAACTGATTGTAGATTTGTAAGCATCTCCTCCATGACACCATCAATGAAGTAGGTGGTTGAATCATTAGGGCTGTCGTTTTTAAAAGGTAATACTGCAACAGATTTTTCTACATACTTGAATGATTTAAATATTTTAGGAATAAAGAAGTACCCAAGTGCTATAAGTGCCAAAATAAAAAAAGACGCTATAATGATTTTTGGGTTTAGTTTTCTTTGGTATTTCGGTTTTGTTCTAAGCACATCTTTTGAAACGCCTACTTCATGTTTTTCATATTTCTTTTTTGCTTTA
>PMBC01000014.1 GCA_003152835.1 Bacteroidales bacterium
TATATTGAATATGCATATGTCCAGGGTCCCCGCGGTAACACCCCGAGCGGATTGCAGGGATGGGGTTTCTGTACCCCCAGCCAAAACCTGATAGACTTTTACACCGGAAGAGGAGAAGTGATAAGGCCGGCAACAACGTTACTTTACAGAGGAACAAAAACACCTGAGGGCGACAGTATTAAAACCAGCTGTTCCAATCCTGTTTATAACGGGAAAGTTTATACTCCATTAATTTATAATAAATGGAATTATAACGGTTACGGATTTGATTATAATGTCCGTATTCTGCGCTACTCTGATGTCCTTCTTATGTATGCTGAGGCAAGAGTTCATAGTTCTGCAGGTACAATGAGCGGTTTGACAGCCGATCAGGCCGTTAACCTTGTCAGAATACGTGCCGGCCTTTCTGCACTGAGCGGAGTAACTCTCCAGCAGATATGGGATGAACGTCGTGCTGAACTGGCCCTGGAAGAAGACAGGTTCTTTGATCTTATCCGCACAGGACAGGCAGCCACAGCTCTTGCATCAAAAGGATTTGTCACCGGGAAGCATGAAGTCTATCCGATACCCAGTGCCCAGATACAACTTAACTCACACCTGACCCAGAATAACGGGTATAACTAAAATTTGAAATTACGTTTAACTAAATTTAATTAATTATGAAAAACAAGTTCAACTATTTGAGAGTAATGTCATTAGGAATATTACTCGCTGGCTTAATGGGATTTTCGTCATGCAAAAAGACTAATGATCCTAATGCTGGTAAGACTGATCCCAGCACTATTGCTACCACAAACCTGGTTGCCTATTTCCCTTTTGACGGAAACGGAAATGAAACCATTGCTTCGCTTACACCTACTGTTACTACCGGTGTTACTTATGTAACCGGACGTCGCGGGCAAGCCTATCAGGGGGCCGATCTTGCTCATTTACTTTATACTTTGCCAACTGCAAGTAAACTGAAATCGTTAACATCATTCTCAGTTGCGTTATGGTTTAAATCTCCTCTCGTAACCGGAGACCCTGAACCTATTTTCTTCCAGATTGGTAAATCCGACGATCTTTATTGGGGCAATCTTACTCTGTCTCTTAATCGTTTGAGTGCAACTGCTGACTCTTTGCAGCTTCATGCATTTTTTCTCAAAACTGGCGTACTGTGGTCCGGTCAAAATGTCGGTTATACAAATAAGTCTTTCATTATTAACGCATGGATGCATCTTGTTTTCGAATACGATGCCACAACTTCAAAATACAAGATATTTAAAAACGGCGTGCAGGTTGTTACAAATGCTGGTGTTGAAAATCGCTATGCTAATGATCAATCAGTTCCCCTTGGTGTTTTAGCTTTCGCAAATGCCGATGTGATTAATATCGGAGCCTGGCGTCCAAAATCTGAAGGCACAGCTACCGACGCATGGATGGGCTGGTTTAAAGGCAATCTTGACGAACTTCGTGTTTATGACAAAGCATTAACAGCTACTGAAGCAAAAAGCCTGTTTGATGCTGAAGTAACGGAGCTCAACTAATTATTGCATATAGGAAAAGAGAGGGTATGGCTAATGCCCCCTCTCTTTCTTTTTCTTTTCTAAATAGGTCGGGAATGAAACATCTCATTTTCTTATTGTTTATTGTCACAACTCTGGTATCATGCCACAAAAAACCTGACGATCCATATCATACAATATTAATCGATTCAATATATGTCAATCAAGTTCTTGCGGCCAATAATGCGACACTCAGAGATATCGATTATGCAAAAGTTGAAATAAACATCCACTTTACAGAACCTATTGACACCTTGCTTTTTGACCCGGAGAAAATCACCTTTACTGGTGGAAACGGAGTATCTTATACACACAAATTCGACAATAAGTTACAGTACCTCACTCTTTTCCCAGGCACTCCACTTTCCCCTTTCTCTCTTTACAGGTTTAATATTGATTCAGGGCGAAATCTCGGAGGCACTATTTATGAGAGCTACATGATAACATTCCGCACCAGGCTTGATACAACACCCAAGTTCCCATTAATATCAGATGACTCACTTCTGACCCTTCTCCAGAAAAAAACATTCAGTTATTTCTGGGATCAGGCTCACCCGGTATCGGGACTTTCAAGGGAAAGGCTAGGCTCAGGTGAGATAGTTACTACAGGCGGGAGCGGTTTTGGCCTTATGGCTCTCCTTGTCGGAATAAAGAGGAATTTTATTACGAGACAAGAAGGATTTGAAAGGTTTAATAAGATTGTTACCTTTTTATCCAGGCCTGAGACCGACAGATTTCATGGCGCTTTCCCTCATTGGATGAACGGCACCACTGGAAAGGTAATCCCATTCGGTACTAATGATAATGGCGGCGATCTTGTTGAAACAGCCTTTCTGATGCAGGGGCTTCTTACGGTAAGAGAATACTTTAAAAATGGAAATGCTGCAGAAACTGCCATGTGCGATGCGATAACCACCCTTTGGCAGAATGTAGAATGGGACTGGTATCGTAAAGACAACCAGAATATCCTGTACTGGCACTGGTCACCTGATCATGGATGGATCATAAATATGGGAATATCAGGCTGGAATGAGGCACTCATCATTTATGTGCTTGCAGCCTCTTCACCCACTCATTCCATTCCATTGTCCGTTTATACTCAGGGATGGGCACGCAATGGCGCATACCCGATGCGTAACAACAACACTTTTTACGGTATTAAACTTCTGCTTGGAGAGAATTACGGGGGACCGCTTTTCTTTGCTCACTATTCATTCCTGGGACTTGACCCAAGGAACCTTAGCGATCAGTATGCTAATTACTGGACGCAGAATATTGCCCATTCAAAGATAAATCATGCCTACTGCATGGCTGATCCAAAGGGTTATTCCGGATATGCCGATAATTGCTGGGGCCTGACAGCCAGCGATATACCAAATGGTTATAGTGCCAGTTCACCAACGAATGACCTCGGGGTAATTGCACCCACAGCTGCCCTCTCCTCCTTTCCTTATACACCTGTTGAGAGTATGAAAGCTCTGAAATTCTTCTACTACTCAATTGGTGACAAATTATTTGGGAATTATGGTTTTTATGATGCTTTTAATCTGACCAGTGGCTGGTTTGCCAGTTCGTATATTGCTATTGATCAGGGACCGATAGTCTGTATGATAGAAAACTACAGAACAGGGTTCCTGTGGAATCTTTTTATGTCATCCCCGGAAGTGCAGGCGGGATTAACAAAATTAGGATTCAGCTATTAATATAATGAGAACAAATCGGCAGGGTTGATCCGGGTTGCACAACTTACCTCCTACTGATATATTTCACAATATGTCAATGCAGTACTAATTAATAGGGATTAAAATGAAAAATTATACCTGGATCTCAATAGCTGTATTATTTGTTGTTTTTGCTTTTGCAGCATGCAGACAGCCTCCGCAACTTGCATTTAAATCCGGCGGGAGGGTTAATTATCCATTGACACCTGACCAGGAATCAATGCTCGATTCAATCCAGCGTAAAACTTTTCTTTTCTTTTTAAATGAACATCATCCCGAAAAAGGAATCGTAAAAGACCGCACTGCAGGCTGGGCTCCCGCCAGCATTGCATCGACCGGTTTTGGGATACCGTCATTCGCAATTGGCGCCGAAAGAAACTGGATAACGCGTGAGCAGGCAGCACAGATTACCCTTAATATCCTTAATTTCTTTAAAAAATCCGTTCAGAGTGCTGATCCCAACGTGACAGGTTACAAAGGATTTTATTACCATTTCCTCAAGATGGATTCCGGTACACGTGAATGGAATTGCGAACTTTCTTCTGTAGATACAGGTTTGCTTATGATGGGCATCATCTTTGCCCGTAACTATTACAACAAGGACAATGAAACTGAAAAAAAAATCCGTTCGCTGGCTACAATTTTACTCAACAGAATTGAATGGGATTTTATGGAAATGCCCGATTCCGGTAAATACGCTTACACAATTTCCATGGGATGGACTCCTGAAAAAGGCCTTCATGAGATGGGATGGAGCGGTTATAATGAGGCTCTGTTCCTTTATGTTCTGGCTGCAGGCAGTGGTATGAAAGATGCTGAACAGGGTTACCGTACATGGCTGAAATCATATAAATGGTACACTCCGTATGAAGAACTTTCGCACGTAGCTTTTCCTCCCCTGTTTGGCCATCAGTTTTCACAGGCATTCATAGATCTTCGTGGTATTGCTGATGAATACATGAAAAAAAAGGGAATTGATTACTTTGAAAATTCCCGCCGTGCAACGTATGTTCAGCGGCAATATGCAATAGATAATCCCAAAGGCTGGATTGGTTACGATTCTCTTTGCTGGGGCGTTACCGCAAGTGACGGGCCTACAGATAAATATAATTTTGATGATAAAAAGTTCCTTGGTTATGCAGGAAGAGGAACGAGCGGACCTGATTATAATTACTTTGATGATGGGACAATTGCACCATACGCATCACTTTCATCATT
>PMBC01000124.1 GCA_003152835.1 Bacteroidales bacterium
CTTAAAGAAGGTGAACCTGAAAGTGTCCGGACCTGGATCGATCTGATGAACGAAACGGGCTGCCGCAGAGTCCTGCCGTTTGATGGTATAATCACTGCCGATGCCTACCTGTGGGCTAAGTATGTTGATGACAAACCTTTGCAGGAAAATCTTAAAAAGATAACCCAAAACATTATTGATAACCGCCGGGGCTATTATGGCACAACCGGTAACCATTGTGTAATAAAGAATTCTTCTATTGTGAAGGATGTTAAGATTGGTTCATATTGTTATATCAAGGGAGCCAATAAACTAAAAAACCTGACCATTAATTCTTCTGAAGAAGAACCCACTCAAATCGGAGAGGGAGTTGAACTGGTCAATGGTATCATTGGTTATGGCTGCCATATATTTTATGGTTGTAAAGCTGTAAAATTTATTCTGGGCAATAATTCCAGCCTGAAATACGGAGCCAGGTTAATAAACTCATTTTTAGGCGATAATTCAACCATATCCTGTTGCGAAGTGCTGAATAATTTAATATTCCCGGCTTTCGAACAGCATCATAATAATTCTTTTCTTATTGCCGCGGTAGTTATGGGACAAAGCAATATTGCAGCCGGTGCTACAATTGGCTCAAATCATAATAGCCGGGCCAATGATAATGAAATCCAGGCCGGCCGTGGATTCTGGCCTGGATTATGTACCAGTTTAAAGCAATCAAGCCGCTTTGCATCATTTGTATTGCTTTCTAAAGCTGATTATCCGGCAGAACTTGATATTCCATTTCCCTTTTCGCTGCTTAATAACAATGTATCAAAGGATCAGCTGGAAGTGATGCCAGCATTCTGGTGGATGTATAATATGTATGCTTTAGCCCGCAATTCCTGGAAATTCCAGAGCCGTGACAAACGAGTGAAAAAAGTTCAGAATATTGAATTTGAGCCATTTGCTCCCGACACAATAGAGGAGATATCCAATGCCCTCAGATTATTGGAAATATGGACGGCCAAAGCCAGCTTACGACCTGAGAGTGAATCAGCAAAAACTAAGAATGACGATGTGCTGGCTGATTTGGGACGGAAACTATTATCAGGCAAAGAAGAAGTAACCAATAACCTGGAAGTGCTGGGTGAAAACATGGAAAATACTAAACGGAAAGCGCTGATTTTAAAACCGTATAAAGCATACCATGCCTATTGTGATATACTGCACTATTATGCCATGAAGAACCTGATAACATATATGAATTCTCATCCAAAGGCTACGTTCTCAACCATGTGCAAAGACCTGAAAAGTAAACGAGAGCAGGAATGGGTTAATCTTGGAGGTCAGATTATGCAAAAAAGTGATCTGGATAAACTTCGTTCTGATATTGGTTCAGGGAAATTAAAGTCATGGAATGATATCCACAGCAGGTATGATAATCTTTGGGCTAAATATACTGTCGACAAGCAAAAACATGCATTTGCAACCCTTTGTGAATTATACGGAACAGAAAATCTCACTAAAGCTGAATGGAATGAAGCCCTGAAAAAAGCAGTGGATCTTCAGAAGTATGTCAGTGACCAGGTGTATGTCACACGAAAAAAGGATTATGACAATCCATTCGTGCAATCAACCTTTAGAAATATGGATGAAATGACGGCTGCCATAGGGACTATTGAAGAGAATAGCTTTATCATTCAGGTGAGGCAGGAAACTAAAGATTTTGAAATCCTGACTGAAGAAATAAAAAAGAGGAATTAAAATTCTCAACACTATAATCATTTATAACTAAAAAGATATTAAAGGAGAAAATATGAATTTAAAAGATCCTAAATATTCAAAGTATGCATTGGTTCAGGAAATGATGCAAACTGTCGAAGTAGTAAAAAAATTCAATCCAAACCAGACCAAAGGTGTCGCTGATGAGATAAAATCTGTCGGCAGGCTGATGCTTACAGGTGAAGGCTCCAGTCGTATCTTTCCGGCTAAGAATGCCATTCGTAAATCCTTAACCTGGGGCATGAATCTATCCATATCCACTGATGGTTCACGCCAGTCAGCACAATATGACCTGTCGAAATTTGCCGTTTTCTGCGCTTCCAATTCCGGACGGACTAAGGAAGTTGTTCTGCTTGCGAAGAAACTCGCCGCAGCAGGCAATGAAAAACGGTTTGCATTGACAGCAAACAATGACACACTGCTGGAAAAGGAATGTAAGAAAACTTTCGTCCTTAACTGTGGATGGGAACATGCTGTTGCAGCCACAAAAAGTGTAATTGAGCAAACCCTGTTTTATGAATCTATTCTCTGGCATATTAAGGGTATTGACAAGACCGCTGAATGTAAAAAATTACCGTCTTTAATTGAGGAAGTCCTGACCCTGCCGATAAGTGAGGAGATTGTAGCCCTGGCGGTCAAAGCGCCGACCATTTATTTTGCAGGCTATAATGATGGAGTTGCTGAAGAGCTTACTCTTAAAACAAATGAGATCACCCGGAAAAAATCGGATTTCCTCGAAGGCACTTATGCAGTTCATGGAATTGAAGAGGTGATGGACAAAAATGATATTGTTTTTGTTATTGATCCTATTGACGAGGAAATTGAAAAATTCCAGGAAGTGCTTGTAAAAGGGGTCGGTCTTAAAGTGGTTGCCATTGCTGACCACGACACTCCTTTCACGACCATACGTGTGCCATCAGCAGGGGAAATGAAACCCTATGTACTCTTGAGCACCGGATGGAACCTGTTGGCAGAAATCGGCCTTGCAATGGGTATCAATCCCGATAAGCCGGAGCGTGCACGTAAAGTAGGGAATGAGTTCATGGGATAACAGGCAACCTAAAGCCGGGACTGATCCATGCTATTGAATTCTATCTCTTCTGCAGCCATGTTCTGAAAAAGCCCGATGGTCCTTCTACATCTTTTTCGGTTGTCTTCTTTGACGAAACTACTATCTCATTCAGCCCGAGAGCACTGCAAAAGAGCAGACAGGCATTTACAAAGGCAAGAAGCCAGTCGTACCATTGCGGTGTCGCTGAAAATAATACATTCAGATATGCAATGATCAGCGCCATTGCAAAAGCTGACCACTTCTGCTGAAGCCTGAAAAGAGTATAAAGAGTATTGGTTACTACAATGATTGCCGATGTGGCAATGGTAACGCTTCCAATGTTGACAGCAGTGAAAAGCTGCCCGGGCAATACAGTCGACATATTGTATCCTCCTTAGTTAAACTGTTTCTTTTCTGTTTTTCACGATTTTAATTTTTGCTGCGGTATGCTTTTTTTCAGCAGCTGCAGGTCTGTTATTTCTCCTTTCCTTCAGAGAGTTTTTCGATATTAATTCAAGAGCTTTCCTGACAGCCTTCTCAGCATTCACTTTTCCATAGCCGTAGTACTTACTATGTCCGTGAGAATCATATTTCCCTCCAGCCTCATCTATTTTTTCGCATGTATCCTTTATGATCTCTCTTGCCTGCTTCCAGGTAAGATCAGGATTTGCAGAGAGCATCAGCGCCACCGTTCCGGCAGCTCCCGGACAGGAGCTGGAAGTTCCACCGAAGTCGTCGGTATAGTCGCTAAGCGGATTGTAGCCCTCCTCTCCCATGCGGTCGGTGGTATATATCCCGTTCGTGAGAGGCCCGGGATGATGAAATGGAGCATACTCAAGGTCGCTGCTGGGGAAGGAGCACCAGACGCTTTTCCCGTAATCACTGTATACACTCCTCCTGTCAGTGTCGTTGCATGCTGCGACAGCCATTACTTTATCATAGCTGGCATAACCATCATACTTAATGTCCTCATTGCCATTGCCTGCGGCGAAGGTAATTATGCATCCTTTTCCTTTTCTCCCTCTGGAAATGGCAAAATCCATTGCAAGACGTGTGCTGTCGGGAAGATCTGTAAAGGTAGTATGTGAAGGATCCTTTGGATTTGACCAGTCTCCATCTACCGGTCCCCAGCTGCAGGAGATAATGTCTGCACCATTATCGGCAGCCCATTTGAATGCATTAGCTTCTGCAATTGACCCCAGGCTTGAGCTCAGGCGTACAGGCATCAGGGCTGCCTCCGGAGCAACACCTGAAGCATTGATCCCGGATGCCGTGGCGACACCTGCGCAGGCAGTGCCGTGATTCTCATGAGAATACCTCGGACGCGGATCTTTGCTTCCGGATGAGATATCTTTCGGGAAAACCACTTTCCCTTTCCTGCAGAATTCAGGATGATCGATGTCGAATCCATCATCAATAAGAGCTATTATAATGTTTTTACCGGCAGAAAGTTTCTGAGCTTTTTCCGCTTTAACATCTGCCTCGACCTTTCTCCCATTTATAACAGCGGGTCTGAGATGCCACTGAAGGGGATGTATTATCTTAAGGGCCTTTTTTCTGATAAGCTCAGGATGGCATAACTCGACCTCCTTCATGCTGAGGAGCTTTTCAGCAATCTTGAAAACCTCCAACCCTGTGTTCTCAGGAGTACTGGCGAAATAAGTATTAGGGGCATAATCCGGCTTTTGCTTTATCGTCAGCTTAAACCTTTTGAGAGTCTTCTCGCAGACTTCTGCTTTGACACTATCCATGAATTTTATGAAAATATTCTCAGTGTAGAGGACTATAGTCCGGCCATCTTCCTCAACCAGGACGCGTCCGGCGAAACGCACTCCAGCCTCTTTTTTCAGTGATAACCGTGCATTATCCCTTGTCAGCAGCTTGTTTTTCACAGATGCCCTGGCCTTGTAGACTGCAATGCCGGCTTCAGGAAATTCAGTTTCAAGATTAAAATTTCTGAGCACATTCCTGGAAGTGCCCTGGAAGTCCGAAGCTGAAGGGTCCGGGATTGTCTTTAAACGGACAACAACCATATCGTTGCTCTCATGCAGGATATGTTTCTTTCCATTTTTTCCTCCGAAAGTATAGGTGTACATGACTTTATATTGTTACAGACATTGACAAATCATAATTGGCAAGCCAGAGGATTATTAACCAATTTATTCCTCATGATAAACAAATGCAGATCTATTTAAAGTCACAACTTTCAACAGACCTAAAGTTAGAAAATTCCGGAATAACGGGGAAATTTATTTTAATAAAGCTTAAACAAAAAAATATTTATGCAGGATGTAAGAGGTTTCTGAACATAAAATCTTTCCCGGCAAGAAGTGACTGAATCACAACGATGGCATGCTGATGAGCAGGGACGCTGACAATCACTGCGCCGATATCGGGACTAGCAAGTACTTCGTGAAAATCATTGATATGCTTTTAATTCAACATTTCCGGCACGGGAAATATTTTTATTCTCTTCCCGTAATGAATTCTGCTAATAATTAATAAATTCGTTACGCAAAATTCATTACCAAACTAATAACAAAAATCTCACTATGAACAAATCCGGTATTTTCAATAAATTTTTGCTTTCGGTGGCCATTATGGTGGTCATATCGGGATGCGGTAAAGCGCCTCAAAAAGACAAGCTCAGCATTGCATATGAAAAATATGTCATGCCCAACGGGTTACAGGTGATCCTCCACACCGATCATTCTGATCCTATGATCTCATATGCTATCATGTATCATGTCGGTTCCAGCAGGGAGACTCCCGGCAAGACCGGTTTTGCCCATCTCTTTGAGCATCTTCTTTTCGGTGGTTCCGAGAATGCAGAGCCCGGCAGATTTGACAAGGTAATTGAAGGGGCAGGCGGAGAGAATAACGGTTTTACGGAACGCGATATAACCACATACTTCGAGATGTTTCCGAAAAATGCCCTTGAAAAAATTCTCTGGCTTGAATCGGACCGCATGGGTTTCTTCATAAATTCTGTTACTCCGCACCTGCTTGCGCTTCAGCAGAATGTTGTTCAGAATGAAAAAAGACAGAGTGAAGACAATGCTCCTTACGGCTTCACCGAATATGTCATCGACAAGAATCTCTACCCTGCAGAACATCCTTACAACTGGGAAGTGATCGGCGAAATGGCAGACCTTAAGAATGCTTCTCTTGATGATGTCAAAAACTATTACGGAAAGTTCTATGGCCCGAATAATGCAACCCTGGTGCTTGCCGGTGATTTCAATCCCGACTCGGTAAAAATCCTTCTCAACAAATATTTTGGGGAGATCAAATCGCATGGAGAAGTTGCCAAGCGCGGACCAATGACCGTATCACTGGATCAGACGAAAAAATTCTATCACGAGGATAACTTTGCAAATGCCCCTGAGATAACCATGGTATGGCCGGTTCCACAGGCTTACAGCAAAGATGCTTATGCCCTTGATTTTCTCGCAAAACTCCTGGCCGACGGAAAGAAAGCACCTTTATACAAAGTTCTTGTTAAGGAGAAACAGCTGACATCAAGAACAAATGCTTACAATTATCCGAGCGAGCTGGCCGGCGAATTTACGATCAATATCAGGGCTAACGAAGGAAAATCGCTCAAGGAGATTGAGAGTGCAATTAATGAAGCTTTCGCAAGGTTCGAAAAGGATGGTATAACCGAAAAGGATGTTGAAAGAATCAAGGCCTCAAGTGAAAAGAGCTTTTACAGCGGACTAAACAGCGTATTCAACAAGTCTCTGCAGCTTGCATTTTACAACACCTTCCTCAACGACCCTGGATTTATTGAAAAAGATATTGAAAACATCAAGGCTGTTACCCGCGACGAAATTAAATTGGCCTATGAGAAATACATCAAGGATAAACCGCATATCGTGACAAGCTTTGTTCCAAAGGGACAGACAGCAATGATAGCCGACAGTTCAGTATCTGCCGGAATTAAGGAGGAGAATATAAATGAAGCCACACAAGTGGCTATTGCAGATGAGGGAAAGGAGAATTTTACAAAGACACCATCATCTCTTGACCGCACCATCGAACCGCCTGCCGGGCCGGAACCTGAGGTTAATGTTCCAAAGAGCTGGCATGCAGTTCTTTCAAACGGGATCAATGTATTTGGCATTGAGAATAAAGAGCTGCCGCTTGTTAATATGAATTTAATAATTGATGGCGGGATATCGCAGGATATTTTAAGCCTTCCGGGAGTAGCTTCCATGGTAGCAAATGTCCTGCCTCAGGGAACCAGGAATAAAACCCCGGAGGAACTGGAAGAGGAAACCGAGCTTCTCGGATCAGATATTAATATGTATGCAAGTCGCGAAGAGCTGACTTTGAGCTCCAGCATGCTGTCGAGGAATTTTGACAAGACGGTTGCTCTCATGAAGGAGATCCTTCTTGAGCCAAGATGGGATTCCGCTGAATTCAGGATGGCTCAGACAAGGACCAGAAACAACATCATCCAGGCACAGGCGCAGCCCCGCAGCGTTGCAGCCCTGAATTTCCAGAAACTTGTCTATGGAAAGGACAATATTTTCGGATATAGTTCCCTCGGGACTCTCGAATCTATTGATAAAATATCTATCGACGACCTTAAAGCCTGGTACAACAGATGCTTTTCGCCAAAAGTGACAAGAATTCTTGTTGCCGGCAATGTGACAGAAGAACAGGTTCTCAAAGCTCTTGAGCCTTTGCAGGCCGAATGGAAAGAAAAGGAGGTTACTTTCAATAATTATGCTGTTCCGCCAGCACCTGATAAGTCCGCTATTTACTTTGCCGATATCCCTGGTTCACGCCAGTCTGTTATTTATATAGGGTATCCTGCGATCTCAAGATCCAACCCTGACTATGTAAAAGTCAATTTCATCAATTACAGGCTTGGTGGTGCATTTACAAGCATTCTCAACCAGATACTCCGTGAGCAGAAAGGATATACCTATGGTGCTCAGAGTACTTTCCAGGAAATGAAAGGTATAGCCCCGTTCTATGCAGCATCCAGCGTCAGGTCAGATGCAACTTTTGAATCAGTGAAGATATTCAAAGATGAGATGGAAAAGTTCAGAAATGGCCTGTCAGAAACCGATCTTCAATTTGTTAAAAACTGCATTCTCAGGTCAGATGCACTGCGTTTTGAGACGAATGACGCATTGGTCGGCATGCTTTCAACAATGACGAAATACGGGTTGCCTGAAGATTATATCAAGCAGGAAGACAATGTTATTAAGAATATGACTGTTGAAGATTCAAAGGCTATAGCCGATAAGTATGTTGTTCCCGACAAAATGTATTATGTTGTCGTGGGAGATGCAGCTACTCAGGTAAAACCTCTTGGAAAAATAGGATTCGGAGCGCCGATCCTCTTACAGAAATAAGGATTATATTATCTGGATTGATCTGCGCTAATCTGCGTAATCTGCGGGAGATTTATTCCCGCAGATTACGCAGATTTCCGCAGATTTTTCATTTGCCAGTCATATTTAATGCCGCAACATAATAATTCGGATCCACGACAATGACGGCGTTGCCTATACCAAGGTCAATCGTTGTGAACCAGGCTGATGGTATGATTCTTTTCTCAGTCCCGGACACAAATATTTTAAGCGGCATATTGAATCCGGCAAC
>PMBC01000073.1:0-1311 GCA_003152835.1 Bacteroidales bacterium
TAACCTTGGCCCGGGGAATTATGTGCTTTATGTCAAAGATTCCAATGGCTGTTCCAAATCCATAGCTGACGATATCATTCCTCCGGATACTATAAAGATTAATTTCACGAAAAAAGTCCACCCCAATGGTTATAACATAACGTGCAAAGGCAACAACGACGGCTCCATTAAGGCATCCATATCGGGCGGAAACGGTATTTTCAGCGGGATATATACATATAAATGGACAACCACTGACGGAAGCTTTACCGGGCCTGACAATCTCGACAGTTTAAGCCATGTAACAGCGGGCACTTATAAACTGACTGTCACCGACGCGATGCTTTGCACCATAAAAGACAGCGTTACCGTATTTCAGCCAGACGGGATGGACCTTATCCTGCCTACTAAGCTTTCATTCACAACGGATTCTGCATACAATATTTCATGTTTTGGAGGAAACAATGGAAGTATTGATATAACGGTGACCGGTGGTGTCAAGCCATATACTTATTTCTGGACTGATTATGCATCATATAGCAAAACGACCGAGGATATCAGCAATCTTAATGCCGGCACCTATGTCTGCAAGATCACGGATATGAGCGGGTGCGAACTTAAGTTGCTGCCGCTTTCAGTATATCCCTCATACACCTTAACAGAACCTCCAGTGTTGAATATTACTTCAGTAATGCCTTCATTCTTAGGTGGGTACAATATTAAATGCAATGGTGAAAGTTCTGGTTCAATTGACGTTACTGTAACCGGTGGCAGTGGAGCTGGTACCTATCAATATAACTGGAGTACAAGCAATGGTTCCGGACTGGTTGCAACACAGGAAGACCAGACTGCATTAACCGCAGGCACATATCATCTTGATGTTACTGATCTTTATGGATGCCATACAACAATGGACTATACTTTGACAGAACCGGCCAAATTGTCAACGACAATTATTCCTACACATATAACATGCGCATCTCCATTGTTCAATAACGGGTCGATAAATCTTACTGTTTCGGGTGGTGTGGCACCCTATTCATACCTCTGGTCAAATAGTGCTACAACAGAAGATTTATCAGGACTCACCCAGGGAGTATATACTGTTACTGTTACAGATGCCAACGGATGTAAAAAGGATGACACTGTCACAATAAACCTTCCCCCACCGGTTCAGTACACAAAAGTCCTTTCAGATTTTCATAATAATGGATTTAATATCAGATGTAATGGAAATTCAGACGGATCAATTAGTATTACACCAACATCCGGAACTGCACCCTATTCATATGTCTGGTCAAATGGTGCAACAACAAATGAAATCACCGGACT
>PMBC01000073.1:1448-3037 GCA_003152835.1 Bacteroidales bacterium
AGATATTGCAGCGGATAAATATTATGTTATTATTCAGGATTCCAATAATTGCCTTGCTGATTCAACCATCACACTCACAGAGCCTGATTCGCTGAAACTCTCACTCTCAGTTTCAGAGCCGTGGTGCCCTGACAAGCCTGATGGTGCTCTTGGAGCGACAGTCACAGGAGGTGTGGTAAGTACTGACTATACCTACAAATGGTCCGACAATTCTACAGAGAATTCCCTGGCAAATATTCTGCCCGGGATCTACTCCGTGACAGTGACAGATATGAACAACTGTGTCATAAGCAGATCTATTGACCTTAAGCCACAGCAAGAGAGCTGCCTTGTGATTCCAAATGCTATTTCGCCAAACGGCGACCTGATAAATGATGTATGGAATATCGGATTCATAGATCTTTACCCGAATGTTGAGATTATGATCTTCAACAGGTGGGGCGAAACTTTATGGAGATCGGCGAGAGGATACCCTGACAAATGGGATGGTACGAGCAACGGTTCAAACCTGCCGATCGATTCGTATCATTATATCATCGATCTGCATAACGGAAGGAAACCGATTGTCGGCAACGTTACAATAGTAAGATGAGAAGAGCGGCATACATATTATTGTTTTTACTGGCCTGCAATTTTGCTTCAGGTCAGCAGCTGCCTATATACAGCCAGTATCTTTACAACAAGTTCCTGATAAACCCGGCAGTTGCAGGAAGTGACGGTTATACCAGTTTCAACCTGACAGCCAGGGAACAGTGGGTAGGATATTATGGCGCTCCGCGCACATTTTCGTTCAGCGGGCAGGGGAGGTTATTAAAAAGAAGCTGGTCAATCAGACATGTAGGAAATGGCAGGCAGACATACCGGCCTAAATCTGACGGACGTGTCGGTCTTGGGGGATATATATTCAGTGATAAGAACGGGATCATTCAGAGAACAGGATTCCAATTCTCCTATTCCTACCATATGTGGCTCCGGAATTCAACACAGCTATCGATGGGACTAGCTTTCACCGGCTATCATTTTAAGATAGATGAAAAAGAGATTAATTTCGAAAATGCAAATGAGCCATGGATGAATAATGAGCTTCGGCGCGGAATTTTTGTACCTGATGCAACCTTCGGAGTATATCTTCTCAATTCCAGGTATAGCGTCGGCTTTTCTGCCGACCAGCTTTTTGAAGCATCATTGAAGGTAGGAGACTACGCCTATAAAAATTATAAGCTTGACCGTCATTATTACCTTTTCGGATCATATTACTTTGAACTGAACAACCGTATAGACCTTGAGCCCTCATTTCTTTTTGTAATGTCGGAACAGCTTAAACCCCAGGCAGATATAGGGCTTACATATATTTATAACCAGGCATTCTGGGCAGGTCTTGCCTACAGGACCAGCGGGGCTTTAATTGCAAATGTGGGAGTCAAATACCAGAATCTGTTTTTTGGTTACGCTTTCGATTTTACTCTGCAGGAGATCCAGCGTCTGACCTATGGTACACATGAAATAACCGTAGCGGTAAAGTTCGGCGACACTTCAAGGAAATACCGCTGGCTCGACCGGTACTAGCGACCTCTTAATTATTGAAATCT
>PMBC01000073.1:3055-4749 GCA_003152835.1 Bacteroidales bacterium
CGCCCTTTAATATACCCTGCATAAAACTAAACCCTGTTTTCTTATACTTCTCACTTAATATCGAAATATAGAAGACATCGAGAGGAAGAGCCCTGACAGAACGTATTATGAACCCGTTTTTTTCGGCAAACAATTTGAAAGTTGCTGGTGTAAAATGCCACAGATGTCTCGGTACATCATATGCTGCCCAGGATATTTTGTAAAAACCGGCATCAAATGAGCTGCAATTTGGCAATGCTATTAAGCATACTCCGCCAGGTTTAAGCAATCGTTTAATTTCTGAAGCATATGTGAAAGGATCCTGGAAATGCTCAAGGACATGCCATAGAGATATTGCATCAAAAGAAGCAGAAGGCAAGGAACCAATGTTCACAGGAGGCAATACTTCAAGTCCGAATTCCGTTTTTGAAAACTCACGTGCCTTATCATTGATCTCTGTTCCTTTCACCTGCCAGCCTCCATTTTTCATAACAGAAAGGAAATGGCCTGTTCCGCTTCCTATGTCAAGGATAGAGCCTTTATCAAGCCCGGAAACCCTGCATACCATTTTCCTCTTCCTTTTCAGCATGAATTCTCTTGCGATCCTGTATATAGAAGCAGAAATTCCTCCTGCAGAGTCATTATGCGAAATGTAATCAGCCGACTCATAATAGCGGCCTATTTCCTCAATGTCCGGATGATCCTGCGTAAAGAGGAATCCGCAATTCGAGCACCTCACCAATTCAAACTTTTCACCGGTCAGGAAATAATCGGGAACTTGTAACCAGGCTCCGGTATCTTCAGAGTTGCAGAGAGGACACTTATAGTAATGGACCATCAGAGCAAGAGTTACTTTTTCTTTATCTTAAGTGCTACATATCCTGCTATAAGAAGTATAAGGATAACCGAACTTGCAAGTGAAACAGTATTCCCTGTATAATATGAAGAGGGTTTGAATATGAATTTTATTTCATGATCACCGCCCGGAATGATCATTGCCCTGAGAACATAATCGGCCCTGAAGTATTTTGACTCCTTCCCATCGACAAAACATTTCCATCCTGCAGGGTAATAAATATCTGAAAAGAGAGTCAGCTTATCTGATTTAGCTGATGATTTGTAAACCAGCTCATTAGGCTGATAAGTCAGGAGTTCAATTTTGTCTCCCTCCTCCCCGGGATAGGATTGTCTGGTAACCAGATCACTAAATCTTTTATCAATAACAGCCACTTTCGATGGATCATTCCTGCTGGTCATCGAAATCTCCATATCTGCATTTTCAACAATTTCAGGTTTTTCAACAAACCAGGCATTGCCAAGCGCTTTCGGGTTTAATATCGGGGGTGCTTCCGGGTTAAAAATAATGTATTTAGTATTCAGCATGTTAAGGGCATACGTTTTGTCAAATGCTGGCAGCACTTCCTCTATCGTCTTTGCGGTTCCTGCGACAATCTCAAATACTTTGAAATCCTTCTGTATTGCAGAATCAATAAGTTCCTGATACCTCTTCATCTTTGCACCATGATATCCACCAATAGATTTGTGGTAATATGATGTGGGAGAATTGTCATTGAAGGTTGATACTGTGCGGTTCCAAACCCTGAAATAAGATGGATCTTTAAGGATATATGAATCAGCTGTGGTCAGAGAAAGGGATTTTTTAAATCCGGCCTGGTTCTCGAAATTGTCTGAATTAAGGTATCTCCTGTCGACTG
>PMBC01000104.1:0-812 GCA_003152835.1 Bacteroidales bacterium
ATCTTTTTAATTACCAGAAACGATACTATTCCAATAAGTGCTATTGCTGCAATTATTATTAAAGTTTTCTTTTTCATGATCTTATAAACTTTTTCTTGTTTTATAATGCTAAGGGAACGCCTGAATAAAAATCGAGTATTTTATAACTGAATATCAGATTAAATTTCGATTGGAGAAGCTGGCTTTCTGCAACTATAAGGTTGGTTTTTGAAACCAGGTAATCAGTCGAATTAATCATCCCGTTTGTGAATTTCTCATTTGAAAGTGCCGAAGATTCCAGCATTGCCTTATAATTCTCAAGGCTTGCTTCATATTGAATCTGCGCTGAGATAACATCCTGGCATGCCTGTTCAATGCTTTTCCTGAGCTGGTTCCTTGTGTCCATCTCCGATAAGTCCGCAGTCTGGTAACCGATTCGGGCAATTGCCACATTTGTTTTCACCTGGTTTTTCTGATAGATCGGGATGGACAGCGATAAACCTGCATACGGCTTGATACCATTATTTATCTGGCCAAAATAATTATCAGCCGCCAGACTTGAATAACCTGAACCTATTCCGGCGCTTGCTGAAAGTGTCGGATAATAGCCTGCTTTTGCTATTTTCTCGTCAATAGCTGCAATCTGTTTATTAATTGCTGCATTTTTGACCTGCGGCTTTATTGCCAGCGCTTTTTCATAAACTGTTTTAACATCGGGAATCCTTCCCTGGTCAAGCGAACCTGACAGATCAGGATGGGCAAGATTGAAACTATCGGCGACCGGCAGTTCCATTAGCTGCATCAGGTTTATCTTGTCAATTGCAAGCTGGCTT
>PMBC01000104.1:819-7268 GCA_003152835.1 Bacteroidales bacterium
TCTTCAGCATATAAAATCTGAAGATACGCATTAAGAATGCTCAGGCTGATAGATTCTTTTGTGGTTTCCAGTGAATATTTGCCTCCTTCAATTCCCAATTCAGCCTGACTTATCAGGTTGGTCAGCTTTGATGCATTGAATAAAGTAACTCCTGAACTTACTGAATAGCTTGACCCATTGCTTCCGGTCAGGCTTGAAGATCCTGTTGCCGTACTTCTTGCCCAGTTGAAATTCTGACCAATTGATGCATTAACAGACATCATCCGCTGCATTCTGGCCTGATCGGCATTGATAACGGATTCCTGGTTCGAAAGTTCACCTTTGCGTACCTGGATGTTTTTATCCAGCGCGTAACTGATGCACTTTTCAAGAGTCCAGATACTATCTTGCTGTGCAAACAGGCTTTCACCTGCAGTTATCAAGACAACACTTAATATCAAAATCAATTTTCTCATAAATTGCAATCAATTTTGATGTAAATCTACAGCCGTAGCAAGGCTGAAAAAAATAAAATAGAAGTACGGGTGGATTTTACCGACCAAAAGGACATTTATATGGTCAGGGACGGAGTAACCTTATAATAAAAAATCCTTAGTGCTTATTGTACAAAGGGCACTAAGGATAAGAAAAAAATTAACAGAAAGGTATCTCTATAAAATTGATCCCGTTGAAGCTTTTATCATTTTTAGGTTGGCTTCAAGTCCGTCGAGATAAATCAGTACCCAGGAGAGGTTGGTACCTGCTACATTCCTGATCGTCCAGTCCGGGTCTATCCCATTCTCACCTGCAAACCCCAATATTGCAGGCAGGGCTTTGGCTGCAGCATCAAAGCTCTTGTTTTGTTCCATAAGAACAACAAGCTCCTGAAGAGCCTTTTGAAGCCTATCGCCCGGATACGATTCTCCGCTATTCACCAGCACAGCCATAGGAATGTTCGGCGATTCAGGGTTCAGTAAATTTACAGGATCTTTTTTCCATTGTGCACGGGTAAATCCTTCATGCTTTAATATCAGATCCTGGTAATTATCCGCGATTTTCAGGACTTCATCAATTTTCACATCGACAGCCGATTGGTCACCAACCGACGGGAGATCAGCCATAGCTGCTTCAACATGGCAATAATCTCTTGAGATGTTATAGCTGTCAACAATGGTGCCTTTCGAGACATTCAATGCAAGAAGTGCCGAGAAAACTGAATTCAGCGCAAGCAGAATCAATACAAAGACTGTATTGTATATGTTGAAATTCTTATTCTTCGAGGTAACCACCAGGAAAACCGGGAGGAATACAACGTACGGGAAAGGCAGCGCAATGGTTAGCCAAAGGCCGGCAAGAGGCCAATGCATTATTTTAAACAGCATTGCAACGAAAACTACAAAACATGTAAGATAAGTCACAATGTAAAGCGCCTTGTTCTCACTATTCCCTTCAGCCTTGTAATTATCAATCAGCGCAGCGGGAAGGAAAAGGAAGACAAGTATCAGTGTCCCGGTAACAAGAAGAATAGATGCTCCAGGCCAATGGTTCACTTTTAATATTGCACCGGCAGATATTATCAATGCCGCAACTACTCCGAGAATATATAATTTTTGTTTCATAATATTATAATTTTGATTTTAAAGGTATTATGCAGCCCACATGTTGATGAAATTAAACTTATCCAATCAGGTTTGTAAAACATGTGGGGTTCATGGTTCTATTTATAAAGGTTATTATTTATTCCTGGAAATTTCATTCAAAACGCATGATTCAGCGGTAAGAATACCGTTTTTCATGACTTCAAGGGAATGCAACCCTGACATTAATGACAGCATACCGTTGCCAGGATCATTTCCTGGTAAGTATGTCGACGTATCTAAAAGCTTTTTGTATCTGGAAATCTCTTCTCCCGGAACCAGCCCGGTAAGATAATCCAGGTATCCTGACATTGCGAGATTAATATCCTGGCGTGACTTGCAGTTTGGTAAAAGATGGTCCCTGACAGCTATGATGTTAAACGGGTTTGAAAGTTTCCTGTATAAAATTTCGTTGCCGGTCTCATTCTGAATGATTATATCTGCGCTCACAGCCGGTTTCCCAGGTTCTCCTTCCGATTCCCTGATCATTTCTTCCTGGACATTGCTTATGACTGAAAGAATCCCGGTGGTTTTGGCATGCAGCTGCTCAAGCTTCTGGTAGCTTAACGAATCGTGGTACCTGCTGATCAGCGAATTATTATTCCTGAATAAATAATCATATAGAGCATTTTGCTGATTATTAGTTGTATAGTAACGATCCTGATAAGAGTGCTGCAGGTTCAGGTTAACCAAGGCGCCCGGTATAATAATCAGAAGAAATCCTATGACCATGAAAATGAACATTGGACTAATATGATTCTCTTCCTTCCATGTGAGCCAGGTGTACCATGGGAATGCCACCAGGCACAATAGGAGCAGCCCGATAACCATAAATGTAGTTGCAAGAGGCCAGTGCTGGATTTTACAGAGCAAACCGGCAACATATAAGACTACTCCAGCGGCACCAAGGACATAAACAGGCCGCTTAACCTTGTTTTCCAGGTCATTCAGCCTGTTTACCAGCAAAGAAGGGACAAAGAAAATGATACCTGACAGCGCTCCCAGTATCAGAATAAACCCCGCACCTTGCCAATGCTGAATCTTGAAAAGAGTCCCGGCAATAAAGCAAGCACCTGTGAGGAATGCTGAAATGAAAAGAAAGAGTCTCTTAGTGTTATGTGTCTCTTTCCAGAGTACAGAGAGGGCTGATGGCAGGAAAACCAATGCCAGTGTCAGAGCCCCGAGGGTCAACAGGATACCAGCACCGGGCCAGTGCTGTATCTTTAAAAGTGCGGCAAGGCCAACCATTACCGTGCCTGCCACACCAGAAATTTTCATTGTTGTTTTCATAATTCTGTATTTAGTGTCAACTGCATAAAGTGTCTCTTCCTGTATCTCCTTAAGTCTGCGCTTCCCCATTTTCTGCTTTACCATACGATATGCTTCCTGGAAACTCATTCCATTCTGCATCTCATATTCGACATCACAGCATACATGATCTGTCAGCTCATCAAGAAGATGCGAGAAAGTGATCTCCTGCTTCCTGACGTCCTGGCTTATCTGGTCAATATTTTGCAGGCTCAGTTCAGGCATACCTTAAACCGGGTTGGGGATTAACGATCTTCTCTAGTGATTCGATGAATTCTTTCATCTCTTTCAGTTTTTCGACAACTACAGAGTGCCCTTTCGGGGTCAGACTGTAATAGATACGAATCCGGTTATTGAAGTTTTCGGATTCCGTGACAAGCACTTCTTCGCTTTCAAGCTTATGAAGAACAGGATAAAGAGCTCCGTATGTAAGCTTTATCTTCCCTTCTGTAAGCTCTTCAACTTTTCGCGTTATTTCATAACCATACATGCGACCGTTCTCTTCAAGAAGCTTCAGAACGATTGTCTTTAACGAACCTTTGATCAAATCTGTTGATATCATACTTTCAGTATATTTAAGCATCTTATATATTGCAAATATAGAATATTATAAATATAAAATGCAAATGTTTTTTCAATTATTTTTAGGGAGTAGCCATAAATAATTAAACCACAGATAAATAAAATCTATGGCTTAATCAAAAAAATGTTACAATAGCTTCCTTTTCTGACTGTCAGATGGCGGAATTAAAAGTATCGCCCTGCTCAAAATCGCCTGTATCATAACCTTTTTTGAACCATTTCTTTCTCTGGGCTGAAGTCCCGTGAGTGAATGAGTCGGGAATAACGCGACCCTGGTATTTCAGTTCAAGATTGTCATCCCCGACGGCTGCAGCAGCATTAATAGCTTCCGCGATATCCCCGGCCTCAAGTGTCTTAAGCATCGATTCCTCATAGTGTGCCCACATTCCGGAAAGGAAATCGGCCTGAAGTTCAATTCTCACAGAAATCTTGTTAGCATCTTTTTCACTTGACCTGGACCTGAGGTCGTTATATTTTTCAAATATTCCGAGCTGTTTCTGTACATGATGCCCTATCTCATGAGCCACCACATATGCCACAGCAAAGTCGCCATAGGCTCCGAATTTTGTCTTCAGCTGCTCACAGAAGCTAAGGTCGATGTAAACCTTCTCATCTTCAGGGCAATAGAAAGGGCCGCTTGCAGCGCTGGCATAACCGCATGCCGATTCCACCTGGTCGCGGAAGAGGACCAGCTTAGGTTGTCGATATTTTTGCCCTGAAGCTGCAAATATTTTCCCCCAGACTGTTTCTGTATCTTTCAGAACGACTGAAACAAATTTTGCTAACGAATCTTCTTCAGCAGAAGTCTGAACCTGTTCGGTGTGTGTTGTGCCCTGTGTGTTCAGAATCTGTGACGGATCTCCGCCGAGAAGCAGTACAATAATTGCAATTACTATAGTCCCAACGCCACCGCCAATTGCCACATGCCTGCCTGATATGCCGCGGCGGTCTTCAACGTTATCGCTGCCTTCTCTGCCTTGCCATTTCATAATTCTGAAGATTTAGTTATTGATCAGATTGGTTACTACAAATCTAGTTTTTCCAATTCTGAAATTCAACTTTTTCAGGGATTAAGTGTTATAACTATGCGCCGGCAAAATCATCTCTTCGTGAGTTTTAAGTTATCTTTGCCGGCGTTTGGATAGATGAAATTATGACGGCAAAAATTAAAATAGCGAAAACTTACCCGGTAACAGGGATGCACTGTGCATCATGCGCAGCCAGGACAGAAGCATTTGTCAGGAAGCTTCCGGGCATATCGGCCGCTAATGTAAATTATGCCGATACATCGATTCACGTTGAATTTATGCCAGAGGAGATATCTCCTTCGGAAATGAGAAAAGCCGTCCAGTCGATCGGATACGACATAATCATTGACGAAGCAAACAGCCTTGAGATCAAGGAAGAAGCCCGGAAGACATATTTTAAAGAGATAAGATCAAATACAATAGGGGCAGCGGTACTCAGCATACCTCTTTTCATAATCGCTATGTTCTTCATGCATATTCCCTATGCCAACCTGATAATGATGGCACTTGCCACTCCGGTTGTCTTCTGGTTTGGTCGCCAGTTCCCAATCGGTGCGTGGAAGCAGCTGAAGCATCGCTCATCAAATATGGACACCCTGGTAGCCTTAAGCACCGGCATAGCATATATATATAGTGCTGTCATTACCCTCTTTCCGGGTCTTTTGACCGGAAAAGGTATTGATGCCCATGTATATTTCGAAGCATCAGCAGTTATTGTGACCTTCATCCTGCTTGGGAGGATGCTTGAGGAGAAGGCAAAAGCCAACACATCATCTGCTCTTAAAAAGCTAATCGGCCTTCAGGCTAAAACCGTAATTGCCATTATGAGTAACGGAGAGCAGAAAGAGATCCCTGTAAGCCAGGTAGTGCCGGGGGATATTATACTTGTAAAACCGGGAAATAAAATCCCTGTGGACGGGATTGTTACTTCAGGTTCCTCGTTTGTTGATGAGAGCATGATAAGCGGAGAGCCTATCGCAGTTGAGAAAACAGAAGGATCAAAATTATTTGCCGGGACAATCAACCAGAAGGGAAGTTTTCAGTTCCGGGCCGAAAAGGTTGGAAGTGACACATTGCTGGCTCAGATCATTAAAATGGTAAGGGAGGCCCAGGGAAGCAAGGCTCCCATCCAGAACCTGGTTGATAAAATTGCCGGGGTATTTGTTCCGGTTGTGATTTCCATAGCCCTGCTAAGCGGGATAATCTGGTACTTCTCCGGAGTTGATAATGCCCTCACCCGCAGCTTGCTTTCGATTGTCACAGTGCTCATAATAGCCTGCCCATGTGCGCTTGGACTAGCTACACCCACAGCAATAATGGTAGGAATCGGCAAGGGCGCCGATAACGGGATACTCATCAAAGATGCTGAGAGTCTTGAAATATCTCATAAGATAAATGCAGTTGTACTCGATAAAACAGGAACAATAACACTTGGTGAACCAGTGGTGCAGAATCATGCCTGGAAAAAGAATACTGATACTGAAAAATATGAGGGGATCCTTCATGCCATTCAGAAGAGCAGCGAACATCCCCTGGCAGAGCCTGTTGTGCGTTTCCTGGAAAAATCAGGGGTTAGCAGTAATTCGCTTAAGGTTCAGGCTGAAAGTATTCCCGGGAAAGGCATTAAAGCTATAATAGGGCATGATACTTATTTCATCGGGAACAGGAAGCTCATGGAAGATAATAGTATCGTGGCGGATGATGAGCTTATGGCTCTTGCAGAATTATGGCAGAATGAAGCCATGACACTCTCCTTCTTTGCTGATTCAAAACAGGTACTTTCAGTTACGGCTATTTCTGACGAGATCAAGGAATCATCAATTGTGGCAATCCGTCAGCTTCATGACCTCGGCATTGAAGTGTATATGCTTACCGGCGATAATGAACAGAGCGCAAAGATTACGGCAAAAAAGGC
>PMBC01000104.1:7359-16144 GCA_003152835.1 Bacteroidales bacterium
AAGCAAAACCTTTTCTGGGCATTCATTTATAATATTATCGGGATTCCTCTTGCAGCCGGGGCGCTCTATCCCCTGACTGGTTTTCTCCTTAACCCTATGATAGCTGGAGCTGCAATGGCGCTAAGCTCGGTGAGTGTTGTCAGTAACAGCCTCCGCCTGAGGTTTAAATCACTCAGGTAGAAAACCCTCACATTAAGAAACTATTTTGCCTCTTCNNGAAGGATTTGTCAGGTTCTGTGAGCTGGCAGTGGTCCTGTCGTAAAGCGATGCATAATCGGGCAGAACATGATAAAGGATAAGCCTGTGGCGCCCAAAATATGTAAACTCCTGGGATCTCATCTCAAGTCCCGATGAGGTTGTGGGTGATTTATTGAACCTTCCCAAATGCACAACGGTGCTGTCGCCAAAATCACGCACGGGATCAAGAACAGCTTCCATATTTTCGACCACCACTATATAATATGAATTATCATCATTATCCCAGGTAAGATCAACAGGTGTCGGCATTTCCCACATGCCTCCCCCTGCTGTTGGTGTTGAAGTGCTGTCCATTCGCATAACACTTATGGAAGTATCTGATTCAGCAAAACTGGCAGGTTTGGAAGGAACGGTTGTAAAGGCTGATACATTTTTTAAGTTGTATGTAAAAGAGAGATCATACCGCTCCCCGGCAGCAACTATCAGCGAGCTGTCAATATACCTTCCGTCACCAAGTGGCGTAAGAACATAGTCAGTATTATCATGTGTAACTATTATATTCAGCGCATTAATATCATCAGCCGAATACGTTACATTGGATGAAAACGGTATTTGTCTGCTCACTGTAAGTCTTACATAATCACCAGGTCTGAGGTAGCCTTCCACTATCGGGATATCCGTAAATTCAGTATTGTCCCTGTCAATGCATGAGAAAAGTGATGCAGACAGAATAAATAATAGTATAATAATTCTTAATCTCATATTATCTGAGTTTAAGTGAAAGTGTAATATTCGGAGTAAATCCCAGGTATCTGATATTTGTTTCAATAATCTCTCCCGATTCAATGGCGAACTGTTTATACCATATATTCTTATGATTGTAAACATTGAAAATAGAGAAGCTTACCGTTCCAAGCTCCCTGCGTTTTATATCTTCCTTTTTCCCCATCAGGAGTTTATAGTTTGCTGAGATATCAAACCGGTGATAATCGGGAAGACGGATGCTGTTTTTGGTTGTCACGGTGAAGAAATCCTGTGTAGTACCATCCAGCAGCGTCATTGTATATGCGCCTGAGGGAGCAGTATATGGGCGTCCTGTCGCATATATCCATGTTGCCGAGAAGTCCCATCTTCTGAATTTATAAAGTCCCACTATCTTAAACTCATGAGTAACATCCTGGTTTGCAGGGAAATAACCCTCACCATATTGGTCAAAATGATTTCTGGCTTCACCAAGAGTGTAGCTTATCCAGCCGTTCAGAGCCCCTGAATTTTTCTGAACAAGAAGTTCTATGCCACGTGCAAATCCGTATCCATTGAAGAAATTCTCATTATAGTCTACACCCATTGGGCTTGCATTGATCCTGAGTGAATATTCAGTCAGGTTGTGTATCCTCTTATAGTAGGCTTCTGCGCTGAAAGTATATCCCGGAGATTCGTAAGAGATCCCTGCAATATAATGAATTGCCGAGCTGACAGGCACTGAATTACCATCTGCAAGGATCCAGAACTCCTTGCTCCCCGACATGATGTCCTCGCGTGTAACCCTGTTGGCGAACTGGTAAAATTTGCCCGTCGATCCTTTCAGAACAAGGTTATCGGTCAGGTTAAAGGATATAGCTGCACGAGGTTCAAGATAAACCTTTCGTGTTGTCTCAAAATAATCTACCCTTAACCCTGGAATGATCTGAAGTCTGTCATTGAAAAGCTTCGTCCTTGTCTGAATATACCCTCCGGAAAGCAGTGCTTTACTGTTACGGTCAAGAATAGTGACAGTATCACTCTGGGCGTATGAATATTTAATATCATATAAAGTTGCAAAGGCGCCGAACTGGAGCTGGGAGTTGCCGGTAAGCTCAAACTGGTAATCAGATTTAAAGCTGTAATCCTTAAGATCGTTATTTTCAAAAACACCACTCATGCTGGTGGTAGTCACATCATTAGGATTAATTAAAGTTCTTTCAGATGAACGGTTCCTTTTATTATAATAGTTTGAATAACTGATTATTGTATTCCCATACAATTTGGAGCTCCATTTCCGCGACCATTTAAGGCTGGTCCCTATATTGCCGTAGCTGGTAAGGTCGACTGAATTCATGCTGAAATTTGCATTGAACTGTCCGAATGACGGAATATCTGAGGCAAAGCTGTTATCGAGCTTATCGGTTCCGTTAAAAACGCTCAAAGAAATAATATCTTTATCGGAAGGTTTGTAAGTGAATTTCCCGTTCAGGTCATAAAAATAGGATGTGACATCATCGCTTTGTGAGTATCGTCTTCCCGGGCCGATGCCAACATCCGGAGCATCCTGAGTGCGGGTCTTGTTAAACTTTTTGAATATCATGTTATAAATGGCTCCCTGGTAGGATTTTCTGAAAGCCATAAATGAGGTGAATCTTTTACCTACCGGTATCTCTACAAAAACGTTCGTGCTGAGCATGCCTATATCGACCCCGGCATTAACCCTTTTCTGGTTTCCCTCCTTGCTGGTAATCTCCGTGACACTGGAAATACGTCCTCCGAACCTGGATTCAAATCCTCCTTTGTAAAGCTGAATATCTTTCAGGGCATTAGAGTTGAACGCGCTGAAGAATCCATACAGGTGGTCAACATGATATACGGTGAAACCATCATATAAAACGAGATTCTGATCAGGTGTCCCGCCTCGAACATACAGGCCTGACGATGATTCGTTTGAAGCGCTTATCCCCGGCATCAGCTGGAACGAACGCATCATATCCTTCTCCCCGATGCTGGGCAGCTGTTCAATTTTAAGGGGAGTCAGCTTAATTGTCCCTACTTCCTCTTTTTTCACAAAAACAACATCATCCTTATGCGCACTTATCCTAACCTCCTTCAGTGCCTGTGATTGAGGCCTTATTTCGATTTCAAGATTCTTCTTGGGTACCCGGGGAGAAAGGAATACCGGTGTCTTCTGATAACCTACATACTGAACAAGCAGAGTGCTGGTATCGGTTGGCACCTTCAGCAGTGTGAAATAGCCATCTGTATTGGTTGATGTGCCTATTGTAGTGCCTCTCACCTGGACGGCTGCAAAAGGGAGAGCCTCACCAGTTGACCGGTCGCGGATGATGCCTGAAAGGGTGAAATTGGATGCGGAAGAAGGACCGAAATAACTCTTTTGAGGAAGGTCACTCTCAGCGCTGACGGCAGAGCTGTCGTCAGGATTATCCTCGATATAGTATTTCGCAAGGTCTTCGATAACCTTTGCTTCCGGTTTATAATCGCCTGCAGACTCTTTGAAATCCTGCTGAACTGATTCTTTGCCGAATCCGGTCGCAGCCAGGCTGTTCTCTTCCTCAATCAATCTCACGTTCTTAAATACTGAGCTGAGTCCGTACAGGTTGATGTCATTCCGGCCGATCAATGTATCGTTCACCTGGAAAAAGAGATTGCTTCTTCCATACTTATAATTGTAGGTCGTCAGGCTCACTAGAGCTTCTATGCATCCGAGCTTCTCTCCTGCTGTAGTTCCGGTTCCCGGAAGGTAAACAAAATAATAATTCTTAAATCGCTCTGCATTCTTAAGTGAATCTTTTTCAAATACTTCCCTTGCAGTTGCATTTTCCTCTCCAAGAATGAAAATGAAGGGTCGTCGTATCATTGTATAATTGCTGTCGGCAGTAAATACGATATAACGCATATAGCATTTGCTCCCGGGCGAATTGAAATTGTACTCTTTCTCCTTCGCGAAGATGTTAACGGAGAAAAAAAGTACAAGAGGCAAAATCAGGAAGCAGCATCGCAAGGCAAAAAGATTATTCTTGACTCTTCGGATCATCATTCATTGGTAAAGTATCTCGTAGAACGGACAAATGTATATCCACCGGTATACTTTCAAAAAGAAAATAGGCAAATGAGCAGAATGTAATGACGAATTCGGGTGATTGCTAAAATCAGAGCATTGTACTTGAATGTTTCTCTAAAGTCAGGTTCTTCTGTTTAGCGTATTCAATCAGGAAAGTATATATCCCGGTTTTCTGTTCTTTTTCAAGAAATGTAAGATCAAGTTTCAGAGGCTTGTCCTCTTTCCTGTAAACCATTACCCTGGTTCTTTCGAGGCTTATCTTGAATATCCTTGAATCATGGATATGAACCGGAGCTATCCTGTTTATCCATTTAATTATTATGCAATTATCTCCAGTCCTGAACCAGCATCTCTCCAGACCAAATCCATTTGTAAGAAGATATATACCGAAGAAAACAATAAATACAGGTGCGATCCTGACGATTATCTTGTCTGATTTCAGAGAAGCAATAAATGCCATGACTCCTGCCACAATATTTAATATTGCTATTCCGGTTCTGATTACTTTAAACGGTCCGCTCCTGATCTCAAGGTGTTCCATAATTTTCTTTTAAGAAGTGTACTGCAATCTTATATCAACTCTTCCATTTGTGAAAGGGCTCCGTAAATTAGTGATTCTGGCAATAATTGGCAAATGAAAATTTGTTTCAGCCATTTCCGGCAGGTTGAAGCTTTAGCGAAGGCACAAGTCCGGGGAAATGCACATCCACCTTGAGAGGAGATTTTGTCCCAAATTTTTTCAAAAATATTTGCACATTTCAAAAATCTGTTTTACATTTGACCGTTTGGTTAAACTATATGATTAATCTGTTTGGTTAAACTTAATGGTTAAGGACATGACGGAGAACGATAAACAAACTGAGGAAAAGATCTTTGAAGCAGCAACAGAGGTATTTACTGAGAGAGGAATGGATGGCGCAAGGATGCAGGATATAGCCGATCATGCAGGCATAAACAAGGCCCTCCTGCATTATTACTATCGTACAAAGGATCATCTTTTCAATGCTGTATTTGAAAAGATCGCCGGACAGATGTTTAAAAAATTTGCCCCGGTATTTGATGAAAAACTTTCTCTCGAAGAGAAGATAAGGTTCTTTTTTAAGGAGCACATAACTTTCCTGCAAAAGAATCCCCGGCTTCCGGGATTTCTGCTTAACGAAATAAACCGCAATCCCGGCAGGATTAAAAAGCTTATCCAGCAGATCGACGTCAATAAACTATGGCTGATATTGGAGGCTCAGCATAAAGACGAACTTAAAAAATACAACATCACGAAGGAGACAATGCCTCAGCTGATGTCATCAATTGCAGCTATAAGCGTCTTCCCTTTTGCTGCCAGGGGAATCCTCGAAGGGATATTTGAAAAAATGAATATCAACTTCAATGATTATATGGAGGAAAGGAAAGGATATGCGGCTGATTTTGTAATAAAAGCTATTAAGAAGTGACCAGAGTCTGGAGTTAAAAGTTTAGAGTTAATAAATTGAAAATGAAAAGGTGTTTTCTGATAGCAGTTTTCCTGGCAATTCCAGGCTTATCTGCTCTGAATGCCCAAAAGATAGTGACCCTTAAGGAGTGCTACGACCGGGCATCTACAGCTTCAGCCATAGCAGGCGAGAAAAATACTTATTCCGATATCTGGCAGCTGAAGGATAAAAACCTTACCAGAGGATGGCTTCCGTCACTCGATGCCGGAGGCAGCATTCTCTATAATTCTTCGGTTGTCGACATGACCAGTGTCCTTGGTTCACTTCCGATTCCCGGAATATCAAGCCTGATATCACCGCTGCCTCACGAACAGTATAAAGTTACTGTCGATATCAACCAGGTAATCTATGACGGCGGTGCCATAAAAAGCGCACGCGAAGTTGAAAAGGCAGGCATGAACGTAAGCAAAAAAGAAACTGAGACGGACCTCTATAAGCTGCGTAGCCAGGTGAATGGCTATTATTTCAACCTCTTACTGACAGGCAGGCAGAAAGAGCTTCTGAATAATTATCTGGGGCTGGTAAACAAGCGCATCCAGACCATGGAGTCGGCACTTTCAAATGGTGTCATAATCAAATCCGACATCGATGTAATGACTTCTGAGAAGATAAAAATTGAGCAGCAGATCAGAGAGAATGAAATCATGAAGGCATCTCTTCTTAGGCAGCTGTCTGATCTCACCGGAACAGAAATTGATACCGGTTCCCAATTCATTCTACCCTCACTGCCGGGCGAAATTTCTGATGAATTGATGCGTCCGGAGCTTCAGCTTTTCGACCTGAGGAAAGAACAGCTGGCAGCCGGGCTTAAAGCTGTTGAAAGCAAGCGCATGCCAAAAGCATTCGGTTTTGCCACGCTGGGGTATGGCAATCCTCCTGGAAACAATTTCTTCAAGGATGCATTTGAACCGTACTATATCCTTGGCGCCGGGATCAAATGGAATATATTCGACTGGAACAAGTCAAAGAACGAAAAAGAGGTAATAACAAGGCAGCAGCAGATATTGGACAAAAGGAAGGAAGACCTTGCCGATAATCTTAAACGTCTCCTTCAGTCTAAAAAAGCAGAGATTGAAAACCTGAATTCGCTTGTTGAATCTGATTCCATGCTCATTGCCGTCAGGAAGAGGATCACCGCCGCATCCGAATCGCAATACAATAATGGCACAATCACAGCTACTGAGTATCTCAGTGAACTGAACGCCGAACAACAGTCCATTATCAATTACGAGATACATAAGATCAAACTCTCAATGGCCAAAGTTGAGTTTCAGAATATAAGCGGAAAGGAAATTGAATAACAATATATTATAAGTATATGAAATACAAAACATTAATTATTATCGCAATCATGTTTTCAGCCGGCTGTAAAAACAAATCTGACCAGCCTGATGCTTACGGGAACTTTGAGGCTACCGAAGTTATTGTCTCTGCAGAAACCGGCGGAAGGATTCTTCAGTTCACACCAGTTGAAGGAACTGACATTGGGAAAGGTGCTGAAATAGCCCTTATAGATACCATTCTGTTTCATCTTCAGAAAGCAGAGATAAATGCCGGGATGAAAAGTGTAATTTCCCGTATCGGCTCAATAAGTGCTCAGAATGATATCCTCGACCAGCAGATATTAAACCTGAATGTTAATATTACAAGGATTGAAAATATGCTGAAAGATGATGCGGCAACAAAGAAACAGTATGATGACCTTGCAGGTCAGGTAGCTGTACTTCGCAAACAGATTGCAGCCAATAATACCCAGAAAGCATCGGTCGCTGCCGAGCTGTCAGTGTACCAGTCTAAAAAAGCAACGCTGAATGAGCAGGTCACCAGGAGCAGTGTAAAGAGCCCGCTGAAGGGAACAATAATTGAAAAGTATTCCGAAGAAGGTGAAATGACAGCCGCAGGCAAGCCACTGGTTAAAATAGCGGATCTTTCAATTATCAAACTAAAAGTGTATGTAAGCGGAGCCCAGCTGGGCTCCCTGAAGCTGGGTCAGCAATGCAAAGTCAGAACAGACAACGGCAAGAAGGGATATAACACCTTCGGAGGAACAATAAGTTACATTTCAGGGAAGGCCGAATTCACGCCAAAGATCATCCAGACAAAGGAGGAGCGTGTGACGTTTGTATATGCCGTAACGATAAATGTTAATAATGACGGAACACTTAAATCGGGTATGCCCGGAGAAGCAATATTCTGATAAAAACAGGGATGCAAAAAGTAATTGAATCCTTTGGAGTCAGCAAGAAATTCGGAACAACTCAAGCTCTGAAGGATATCTCATTTGAGGTAAATGAATCTGAGATATTCGGTTTCATTGGACCTGACGGAGCAGGCAAAACGACCCTCTTCAGGATCATTACAACGCTTTTGCTTCCCGATGAGGGGGATATTAAAGTTCTGGGGCTTGATGCAACAACAGGTTATAAAGAACTCAGAAGCAACATTGGCTATATGCCTGGCAGGTTCAGTCTCTACCAGGATCTCTCGGTCGAGGAAAATCTGAATTTCTATGCAACAGTCTTTGGAACAACCGTGCAGGAAAACTATAACCTGATCTCCGATATCTATTCGCATATCGAACCTTTTAAAAAACGTCTTGCAGGTAAACTGTCAGGAGGTATGAAACAAAAGCTGGCTTTATCATGTGCGCTTATTCATAAACCAAGGCTGCTTGTACTTGATGAGCCGACGACCGGTGTGGATGCAGTATCAAGATCAGAGTTCTGGAGTATGCTGGCAAAATTGAAAAAATATAATATAACTATAATTGTGTCAACACCTTATATGGACGAAGCAATGAAATGCGACAGGGTGGCACTCATCCAGGATGGAAGGTTGTTATCTATTGACGCACCGCAAAAAATAAGGGAAGGATTCAGTAAAAAGCTTTTTATGGTCCGGGCACCGGACAAATACAGGCTGATAATGGCACTGAGGAAATATCCCAATACGAACACGGCATATCCCTTTGGAGATTCAATACACGTTACATTTATTGATAATGCCCCTGGTGATCGGCTCCCGGGGTTTCTTGAATCAGAAGGCATTCACGGAATAACTATTGAAGAATCCGGGGCTGGTATTGAGGACAGGTTTCTTGAGCTGATGAATAGTGGCGTAACGGTGTAACGGTACGAAGGCAAAAAGGCAAAAAAAGATGAAGGAAACGGTTATATCGGTAAAAAATCTGGTAAAGAAATTCGGAAGCTTTACAGCTAATGATAATTTGAGTTTTGAGGTTTACTCCGGAGAAATATTCGGATTCCTTGGC
>PMBC01000029.1:0-1379 GCA_003152835.1 Bacteroidales bacterium
CCTGAATTTAACTTTATGGTAAGATCGCCGAAAGAATACTTTAATGAAAGTACTGATTCAAACCCTGATGTATTCACGCTGCCTATATTATCAGCAATCCAGTAATAGCTATCCCCCGGATGCCACTGGATCATATCTCTGATATAATTTTTGAAAAAGGTAAGTTCTGAATTAATTGTCAGTAATGAAGATATTTTCTGATCCATGCAGTACCCAAGTTCATAGGAGTATGAATACTCATTTTTAAGGTCGGGATTACCTCCTGGTGTCCAGTGAAGGTCGTTCATCGTTGGAATGGATGAATTACGCGAAGCGTTAGCCTTTATAAAATGATCTTCTCCGGATACCAGCCTGTACTCGACACCTGCCGAAAAGTCAGGCACCAGTATTTTGCCATCATTCAGAATTTCTCTGAGAAGAATGAGAGCTCCCAACCTGCCCTTCGATTTATGTTCTGCCGAAAGAGTCATTGATGCCGTATTTCTTGAAGCTTTAGTCAGATAATTTACAGTTTCAACTGAGCTCATTTCATCAGTGAGAATCAGTTTTAGAGTAGTATAATCACTTAAGCGATTTGTCATTCCGCCTTTAAGAATAAATGAATTTGAATGATTTCTTGAGTCGATGTAATATTTTGGGAAGGAATAATTAAGTTTTGAGTACATCCAGGCGCCATTTACAAAAAAATCTGTTTCCTCACCTTTAAATTCCGAGCTTACCTGGGTCCTTAATGATTCATCAAACTGGTACTCTCCTGAATCGGGTACTTCGTATAGAGTGGAACCGGGAAGGTCACGTGAAGCAGACTGATACCATATCCTGGCAGATGTAACATTGCTGGCATTTTTAAAATAGAGCTCCTGCATAAATCCTTTCTGAGATCCGCTGCCATTCTTCCTTTTCTGCATCTCTGGCTGAGGCAGCGCATCAGCATTCAGGAAAGGGAAGTTGTTCTCCGAGGATGAAAAATACGCTTTTGTCATTGATTGGAAGTGACTTGAGCCGGTCTGAACTTTTACCAGCCCTGACCAGGTTCCGAAACTTCCGATGCCTGTGCTAATGTCAATTGAGGTATGTTTAGTCCAGACTGGCTTGTTCTCCAGGTTAATAAGGCCACCTATGCCACCGAAACCGGTTGCCATTGAGGCCGCTCCATAGCTAATCTGTATGCCATCGGCCATTCCGGAAGGGAACAAGGAAAAATCTGTTTGTCCCAGCATCGGGTCATTTAGAGTGATTCCATTCCAGGCTACAGTTGTCCGTGCAGCACCTGCGCCCCTGAATGATGTGCTTGCCATTGCTCCTGCTCCATAGCTTTTGAAGAACAACTGGGAGTTGTTATCAAGAGTCGTGATAATGGGCAAAAGTGCAGAATACCG
>PMBC01000029.1:1393-6548 GCA_003152835.1 Bacteroidales bacterium
CTTTGTCTGAAATTGGCCTGAAACAGGGACTGAAATCACCAGAAGAAATGATAATAACCTGAAATTCAATTTAACTCCCGAAATATTCATAATCAGTTTTATGAAAATTACACAACTGTTTTAAACTATGTCAGTAGTAATCAGGAATTTTACAGGGGATTCACAACGATCCGGAGCCTTTCTTCCCGAAAGCCTTGAACATAGATATGTCTGGCAGGTCTTCTGACTTGTCCCGGTTTTATGAAGCCTTCCCCTTCGGAAAAATCAAAGAGTGGCAGGTTATCGCAAAACCATCATCGTTAGAACGATCGGGCATCACAGCAGCGGGTACTGTTGCGGATTCTGACCGCATTCCCTTTTCATCGCACTGATTTTATTTCAGTGCAACACCAATTCATGGCGAAGATACATTAATATATGACGCTGGGAAAATTATAGTTTTAAGAAATATCAACAGGTGTTGATAAGTGGATTCAGGCCTTGCCCGCTGAAGCTTAAGCGAAGGCGGGTTGCAAGTTATATTTTTATTCTATCTGTGCGTGTTTACAATCTGGAGGATCTGTTCTCCGGTCCCTATACGATAGCCTTCCGATTTAAAAATTATTTCACCGTTTTTATTCACTAAAAGCAAAATAGGGTAACTGTTTCCGGAAAGGTCTTTACAGTTTATTTCGCTGTGCAAAACATTCAGGCCGGAATCATCACTGAATAATGAATTATAAGGAAGTTTTTGTCTCTCCTCAGGGCTTATCGTTGTGCCGCCGACTGTAAAAAAAACAAAAGCTCCTCCCCATGAATCAAGTTCCCTTTCGAGTTGCATAAAGTCGTTCAGTACGTGCCTTGAAGGTTCTCTGTCTGTTTCCAGCCAGGCAATGATTGCATCTCTTCCGGCCATGCTCTTATATTTATCCTCCTCATCGTCAATACCTATAAGGATTTTTGTAAGTTCTGCCTTGCCCAGTATCTCCTGTTGGCTGTTTTCATGCCTGATTTTTATGTCAACCACTTTGTGTTCTCCTTCGGAAATATCAAAAAAATCAAGAGAAGCAAGTATCCTGTTATCATCCAATCTGTTACCTGTCACAAGCATATAATGCCCGGGAATTAATGCCAGTTCATTAAAGTCGTTAACGCGTTTGTTTTCCTCAAATTCAAGGGTGTTATACCTGCCATTTCCGAATCGGGCAAGTGTAAAATCTTTATAATATTCAGGTATAGGATTCTTTTCTGACGAAGTGAATTTCAGAAAGCCTCTCTTATCAGGGAGTCTTGTCTGATCGGAAAAATATACATCATTCCATATCGATTTGAAATAATATTGAGGAATATTGCTGCCTGGTTCCAGGCGGGCGGGAATTCCTAATGAGCGTTCAATTGCAACAAAGCATATATCCCTCGATCTGGAATCAGATATCCCAAGTTCAAGAACTCCCATAGGAGTTATCGGTGTTTTAGAATAATTCAGATCATTGTCTGTTTTAATTTTCTGATCAAGAAAACCGGCGATTAATGACGGATCATTTGAAGCCTTCTGCCTGAGCTCAGGTGTTAGTATATTCAATATGTAACTTCTCCAGGCTGCAAGCTTTTCGTCTGCAATCCTGGGGTTAAGAATATAGTCAGCAAATTCCTTGTTATCAGTGTTATCTGATTTTTTTTTACAATTTATCAGGTGATCCATCAGGATATCGCTTTTAGTGTCGCGGAGATCTTTTTCAGCAATAACTCCAAGCAATGTAATAGCCTGTTTCCTGAGAGTGTCAGGAGCTGCCGCAAGAAATGAACAGATCTCTTTATAATTACCCATGCTCCTGGTTATTAAGGCTGCAACTACCGATGTATCAAGGTAGTGTGAGATGGCAAATCTTTTTGCTGCATCACGATCAGGCCACGAATCAGTATAGTTTTTACGAATGGAATTTTCTTCATCAAGTCTTCGGTTGTTTTCTTCAGCAAGTTCAGCCGCAATTCCTGGTCCTGGTGTCTTTTTTACCGGAACTGAAAGATCAAGATCATATGTATCTTTACCTGCACAATTTCTGCCGAGCTTCAGAAAGAGAGTATCGGTCCCGCCAACAGATATCTTCTTAAAATCAAAGTCCTCATTTTTCCTTCCCCAGATGAGAAGATCGCCAAGTCCGGTTTCAAGACTGCTGATGCCTTTTGCATCTGTTGGAACAGTGGCTATTGGATAGAATTCTGCATAATTATAAAGCCCATATTCAACAATTGCATCTTTCGCCGGAGCCCCATCCGAACTTATAACCTTGACATAAATTCTTTTTGTCACTGCATATTTTGAGAGATTGTTTACTACAGAGTATTTGTCTGACTCAGTAATTACATTCTCTTTGCCGCTGGAAGCCCCGAAGGATCTTGTATTCACAAGCATTGCCCTACGGGCAGGTTCGGTGAACCATCCCAGGTCGGCGAATGGCTCAGGTTCGCAGGCTCCCATATATGACCAATGGCCGTTGTTCCAGAATTCAACCCAGGCATGATTATCATCACAATGTGCCCAACGGGGAGTATATACCTGCCTCGCCGGAATGCCTGCAGTTCGAAGAGCGGCAACAGTTAATGTAGATTCCTCGCCACATCTTCCCCTGCCCGACAAGATAGTACTCATTGGTGCTGATGTTCTTGAATCTGAAGACTGATAAGTGACCTTTTCATGACACCAATGATTGATTTCAATTGCCGCGTCGACAATGCTCTTATTTCTAACCCTCGAAGATATTTCATCATAATACCTGATCCTGAATGAATCAAGATTTTCGTTATTCACCCTTACCGGCAGAACATAATGAAGGAAAATATCTTCAGGGACAGTTTTCCCCCATGGGAATTCTTTTCTTGCCCGGAGTGTTACATTTATATTTGATATGAAGAAATCGACACTATAGTCTGCCAAGTCGTTCAGAGGCATGAAGGCATACAGGAATTTAAGTGCTTCCTCCTGCTCCAGCGAAAGGTTCCGGTTGAATTGATCTTTGAGACTGCTCTTATTTTCCTGAACAAGAGAGAGCGTTTTTACGAAACCGGAATCAACTTTTTTTCTATAATCACTGTCAGTTATGAGATGCCTTCCGGAACAGCCTGCTATAAATAGAAAAAACAGGGCTGCAATTATTTTAGATAAATGCTTCATAATCGGGATAATCTATATATTTCCACAGGAATTCCTGATGATCAGCTCAGGAGTGATGCTAATCTGCCTCTTGAATTTTCCCTTGCCTGAGTTTTTGATTTCGGACCAGATCATATTTGCAGATTTAATTGCCATGCCCTGCAATGGCTTTCTCAGGCATGTAACCGGTGATAACAAATGGTCAAAACCTTCACCTTCCTCCATCGAGATAAGAGCTATATCCTGTGGTACCCGGAGTTTCCTTTTCCTGAAGTGAGTCATAAGAGGGTACACCAGGTAAGAATGCAGCGTTATAACAAGTTCGGCACGGAAAGGAGGCCGGAGAAAGGAGTCAAAATCTTCAAAATTTGTCTCTCCGTCAGAAGCAGACCTGTCAAGTTCAATGACAACAGGCTTATTAACTCCCGGGATAATGCTTAATGCATTTTCAATCTCATCAATTAACGGATGATCATATTTAATGGTTTTACAATCTACGGCGATAATAATATTTTTATAACCAAACTTTTTCGTGTGGTTTGCTACAAGTTGTGCGCCAGCAGCCATATCAGTATTTACGCTATTGAGCTTTCCTGTCCTGAGGTTTTTTTCAAGGAGAATAAATGGATAATCTGTTGCCCTCAGAGCTCGTATAGTTGCATCATCGGCAGTCTCCCCTACAAGTATAAGGCCGCTAAAGAATTTTTTAAACGCATTTGTAAGACGTTCAAATCTCTGGTCGTCCGGATCTTTGGTAATTATTGAAAACCCTACGCCTATGCTTGAAAAGGCCTTTTGAAGATAAGGTGTGATTCCCGTTATAAATGGATCATTTAGAGATGGCACAATCATTCCTATTATTCCGGGAGTTTCCTCCGTAGGAGCAGTTTCATTCTTTTCGGCAACCATGTTGAAATATCCCATCTGCCTGGCTAAGGCGAGGACTTTTTCCTGCGTATCCTTACGAATGCCGTGCTGGTCGGCTTTATTATTAAGTACCAGAGATACGAGCGTGCCTGAGACACCTAACCTCGCGGCTAAATCTTTATTCTTGAATTTTTTCCCCATTTCCCCGTTTATATGAAAAATTAAATTTAGGTTATTTTTCGATTAAGACCGGTTTATTAATAATTTTTAACAATAATCATGCGTAAAAAAAGAGTGTACCTAATGCACACTCTTAATTCTAATAATTATTATCCTGATCTTCTTTAAGGAAATTAATCACTGATCTATCTTTTAGGAGGGTTAATTCCTCTCTGCTTTGACGCTTCCTCGAGTCGTTGCTGCCACTTTGACTTTGGAACAGGTTTCTTTTTATTGGCCTCCAGAGTTGCAAGAACTTTGTCTGAATCGATAAATCGTTTTGAAACTATATTCTGAATCCATGTTATCATGTTTGCCAGGAAATAATAATAAGTAAGACCTGACGAGAAGTTATTCATTATGAGCATGAACATTACCGGCATCATATAGGTCATCATCTTCATTCCTGGCTGATCCTGTCCCGGCTGAGATCCTGTCATTTTCATTGTGAGCAATGAAGAAACCGTCATCAATATAGTGAACAAGCTGACATGATTGCCATACATCGGGATAGTGAAAGGAAGGTGAAGTATAGAATCATAGGTTGAAAGGTCTGTTGCCCAGAGGAAGTGCTGCTGTCTCAATTCGATTGAGACAGGAAAAAACCGGAACATGGCGAATAGGATCGGGAATTGAAGAAGCATTGGCAGGCAACCTCCCATCGGGTTCACTCCTGCCCTCTTGTACAGCTCCATTGTAGCCTGCTGTTTCTTCACTGCATCATCCTTCTTTGGATATTTTTTGCTTATTTCTTCAACCATTGGCTTAAGCACCTGCATCTTAGCCGTAGACTGGTATGACTTAAATGTCAGCGGGAAGAGTACTATCTTTATAAGGAGAGTAAGGATAAAAATTATGATCCCGTAGTTGCTGATATATTTATTCAGCCAGTTGAAAATTGGTATAATAACAAACCTGCTGATCCATCCGATAACGTTT
>PMBC01000029.1:6569-31296 GCA_003152835.1 Bacteroidales bacterium
GTTGATGTAAGGGTCCGGGTCGATTTAAACGATGCATTCAGGAAGAAATCATCAGTTATCAGAGCTGATGAAAAGAACTGGTCGACGTAAGCAACCCAGCTTAATTTGGTCGGGATTTCCTTGCTTTCCACTTCCTTCTGAGACCTTAACCTGAATCCGTCGTCCTCGTCCTGGTAGTGCTTCCATTTCAATGTAGAATAATTCTCCTCATTTTGCCTCCCTTTTTCCTGCTGGGGAATATACATCCTCCAGTCGAGTGTAATATTATTCTGGTTTGCCGGCATGATGTCAGCCAGATTCTTAAAGATAACCTCAAATGAAATGCTGTATTTGTCGGGTGCAAGAGTATACCTGTACTCAATATATTTGTCGTCACCGGCATATAACCTCAGGTTAATGCTCTGAGGCTGGTTGGTTACAACAACTGATTTCAGGTCTGATAAAGGTTTAAAGAACAGGTTATTAGTACGAACAGCTTTATTATCGACTGTGAAAAAGTTGAAGCCAAAGACAGTTGAGTCGCCTGAAAACAGAACCAACGGAAGCGAATCATAAGTCGTGTAGTCCTTGAGACGTGCAGAATAGACCCTCCCTCCCTTCGTAGAGATCTTTAGTTCAATCTTATTGTTTTCAAGAGTTATGAACTCATTTTCGCCGATTGCAGCTTTGGCGAATGCTCCATACTGATTTGCATCCACAGATATTGCCTGCCGGCCTGATAAAGAATCCGTCTTTGAAGCGTTTTCCGCTCTGGCAGTATCGGCAGCCTGACCAACCGGTGTGATACCCAGTTTAACATTCAATTCCTCGATTTTTGCAAGAACCTCAGGATTGTTTGCCTTGAATCGTAATGCATTTACATATTCAGTTCTTGCGCGTTCAAAATTTCCAGCTGCTACTTCAGACTCTGCGGTTTTGACTGCATTTTCAAAACCCTTATTCATCTTGCTTCCGTTATATATACTGAACCCGATGAAAATCGCGAAGATCAGGATGATGCCTGTTATTGTATTCTTATCCATTCTTTCAATTAAAATTAATAAACCATTTCTTCAGCACAAACCCTTTCAGCCGATACAGGCCTGAATGAACTTAACAAACAGAGGATGCGGTTTTATCACAGTGCTGCTGTATTCAGGATGAAACTGAACCCCAACAAACCACTTATGTCCNNTTATCATTGAATTCGTACCTGTGCCGGTGTCTTTCTATAATCTCTGTTTTTCCATACGCTTCATAAGCAAGTGAATTCTTGCTTATTATGCATTTGTATCCGCCAAGCCTCATTGTTCCTCCTTTGTCGATGATGCTTTTCTGTTCTTCCATCAGATCAATGACCGGATACTTTGTTTTATGATCAATTTCAGTTGAATGAGCACCTTCCAGATGCAGGACATTCCTGGCGAATTCAATTACTGCGCATTGCATTCCAAGACATATACCAAAGAAAGGTATGTTGTTTTCCCTTGCGTATTTTGCAGTAAGTATTTTACCATCGATCCCCCGCGATCCGAACCCCGGGGCTACAAGTATTCCATTTAACCCTTTAAGTTTTTCAATTACATTGCTCTCTGTAATATCCTCTGAATGAATATATTCAACATGAACTGCACATTCATTGTAAGATCCGCTGTGAATGAACGATTCGGAGATTGATTTATAAGCATCAGGCAGTTCAACATATTTGCCAACAAGACCTATTTTTATTGAGTGTTTTGGATTCTTAAGTCGTGTAAGGAATTCACGCCACTCGGTTAACGGAGGTTCCTTATCGATAGGCAGACCAAGTTTCCGCAGGACCGTCTGATCCAGTTTTTCGCCCAGCATTTTAATGGGCACTTCGTAAATCGTTGTAACATCTAAAGATTCAATTACAGCACTCTCTTCGACGTTGCAGAATAATGCGACTTTCTTCTTAACATCAATATTTAGCGGCCTCTGTGTTCTGAGCACCAGGATATCAGGTTGTATCCCGGTCTCGAGAAGCTCTTTAACAGAGTGCTGGGTAGGTTTTGTTTTTGATTCCCCGGTTGCAGGAAGATATGGCACAAGAGTAAGGTGAATGACGATGCAGTTCTGAGCCCCAAGTTCCCATTTCAACTGTCGAACAGATTCAATGTAAGGAAGCGACTCAATATCACCAACTGTGCCACCTATTTCGGTAATCACTATATCATATTTATTTCCTGAGCTTACCAGCTTAATTCTCCTTTTTATCTCATCAGTTATGTGAGGAATAACCTGAACGGTTTTACCCAGGTAATCTCCTTTTCTCTCCTTATTGATAACCGACTGGTAAATACGTCCGGTTGTTACGTTGTTTGCCTGGCTGGTAGGGACATTAAGAAATCTTTCGTAATGGCCAAGGTCAAGGTCTGTCTCAGCGCCGTCGAGTGTTACATAACATTCGCCGTGCTCGTAAGGGTTGAGCGTTCCCGGATCAACATTTATATATGGGTCGAGTTTCTGAATTGTGACAGAATAGCCCCTTGCCTGCAAAAGTTTTGCAAGAGAAGCAGAAATAATACCCTTTCCAAGTGAAGAGGTAACCCCGCCAGTAACAAATACGTATTTAACGTCAGCCAATGTTTGAAAGATTTATATTTAATAACCTGGTCTTCAAAACTAATCATCAAGCCCTGACAGATCTATCATCTTGACTTTTTCTTCAAGAGTCTTAATCATTTTCTTTGCATTCTCGATCTTCTCTTCAACCTCTTTAATCATATTGTCGGCATTCACCGATTTGGTAAAGAACCCTATATTATTCTCCCATAGAACTATATCGCCTTCAAGCTGTTTGATCTTGGTAAAGAATTTCTCACGCTCGTTGTGTATTTTCCTGGAAGACTTGGGGTTTGTTTTAAGGTTATCGAGTTTAGTCCTGTACTTGAGAATGCTCTTATCTTCGTCAGCTATTTTCAGCTTATCGAACTCTTTATTAAGGGCATTTCTGTACCTGTTGGTAATTTCCTCTTTCTTATTGAATGGAACGAATCCGATTTCGGTCCATTTCCGCTGCAGTTCTTTAAGACGATCGAAAGAAACCTGGACATCAGCGCCTGGTTCGAATGCTTCAAGCTCTTCAATAACGGCAAGCTTTGCTTTCAGATTATCTTCATATGAAGTATCAAGGTCGGCAAAGAATCCTGTTTTCCTGTTAAAGAACTGATCGCATGCTTTTCTGAATCTTTTCCAGCTCTTCTCAGATTGCTTTCTTGGAACCGGTCCAATCTCCTTCCACTCTTTCTGGAGTTTGATCAGAGCATCTGAAGTAGCTTTCCATTCAGTGCTTTCCTGTAATGCTTCGGCCTGTATGCAGAGTTCGATCTTCTTCTGAAGGTTTGTCTGCTGCACCTCTTTATTATCGGCATAGAAACCTCTCTTCTTTTCAAAGAAGGCATCACATGCATCCCTGAATCGCTGATATACTTTATTATTCTGCTTCTTGGGAGCAAATCCGAGAGTTCTCCACATCTTCTGCAGAGCAACAACCTTAGAAGCTTTTTCATCAAAATCCCTGAAATTCTTTATTTCAAGAAGGTTTATCGCCTCTACCTCTTCGCAAAGCGTAATTTTTGATTCCAGGTTCTTACGCTGGTCATCTTTTTGTTTCTCAAAGTACTCATGGTGCCTTTTATTTATCTGCGAAGTTGCCTCCTTGAATCTTTCCCATATTTCATTTTTAGATTCCTGGGGAACCGGACCTATCTCACGCCACTGATTATGATAATCCTGCAAAAACCTGAAAGCATTCACAGGATTAGGCTCAAGCATCAGCTCTTCGGCTTTTTCGCATAAGAGCACTTTTGATTCCTGGTTTTTCTTCAGATCAAGGTCTTTGAGCTCTTTGTTTATTTTAATGTAATCGTAAAATATCTCGACATTGTGATGATAATTCTCCCATAGATCCTTAAGCGCGTTTTGAGGGACAACCCCTATGGAATGCCACTCGTTTTGCAGAAACCTGAATTCATGGAATGTCTTGTTAATCGATTCCTCACGATTAACAAGCTCTTTTATCTTATCAATTATTTCATATTTCTTTTTAAGGTTCTCATATTTTTCTGCTTCCTGAACCTTGTTAAAGTCAGATTTTTTCTCTTTATATTTTTCCAGCATATGCTTTACCCTGGCTTCCGATGGATCAACCCAGGAACGATACTCTTCGATCTTGCCGCCTTCTTCGAGAAATTTATTTTTCTTTTCTTCAGCTTCCTGCTTCAGCTTTTTGTAAAAAAGAACCTTAATACGGTCAATATCATTTCTGATTTCGGCAGGTGGTCTGTTTTCAATTATAAGGTTAAGAGTATTTACCAGCTCATTTTTTGAAAACCCTGAATAGTCGACTGGAGGAAGAATAATATCGTCCGGTATCTGTTCATGATCATGCCCGGGATCCAGGTTCTCCGCATCACCTGTTTCGATCTTTTCAGGGGAAGTAACCCGCGCTCTTGCAGGTCTCTTTTTTTCTAATACTTCGCTTTTTTCCGGGCTCTTCTCAGTTTCAGCTGCTTCGCCAGGTGAGTCAGCTTCAATCGCTTTTTCAGCATGTGTGTTTTCCTCAGTTCCGGTGGCATTATCATTTGCCCCGGATTGTTCATCAAGAACAGATTCTTCGGGATTTTTCTTAGTCATTTTCAATCCTTTCTTATGTCAGCCTCATTAAGTATAAATCACCATGGCATACCATGGGAATTTTAAAGCTACGAAAATATTCAAATATTTGTTAAAACTCAAAGATTTGCATAAATAAATAAGGGAACCCCGTCACGGAGAATCAATGTATAGAGTTAGAGAACAAGCACCATGAAAAACAATATTTAAAATTACAAACTGAATTCATCAGAATATAAATAATATCTTTGATCATGTAATTAGTATAATTTGACAAAACCTGATAAGTATAACAATATTTAGCAATGGAAAAGAAAGACATTATAATTTTGGTTGTTGCACTCCTTGGCGCAGGATTTAGTTTGTACCGGAGATACATGAAAAAGAAGGGTACACCGAATGTTTCGGGGCAAAACTCAAAATCATCTTCAGTATTTTCATCATCTTCCAAGGATGATGATTATGAACCTTATTCAAAGAAGTAATCAGTCATTTCTATTTATTCCTTGAGATAATATACCTGAAAGGATTTATTATCCTCTGAAGAAGCCTGACATTATCGGTAATTATCTCTGCCCTGCCCTGCATATTCTGGGTGAAATCAAGCTTGCGATTATACAAAGTTGTCAGCCCCTGTGGCAGAGCTACTTCGATAATATATGCATCTCCGCTGGCGACAAGCGATTTTGACTTAACATAACCTCTCACCATTCCGTACTCCAGGTATGGGAATCCGCTCAGCTTTACATTTACGGGCATTGAGGGTTTCACCTTTCCGGATCTTTGCATGCTAAGCGTCATCCGGCCAATATAATCGCCGGTACTGTCAGGAACTACATTAAGAACCTGTTCTCCAATTGTAACGGACTGGTTTATGCTCCAGTATTTTGTAAAAGTGACAGTTCCGGCCACAGGAGTAATAAGCAGGAATTTGTTTTCCCATAACTTTACCTGAGCCTGCAGGTTGAGGAATGCTTCATCAAGAATAGATGATAAATTTTGTTTTTCTTCAACACGTTTGATTATATAGTCCTGAAGCAATTGTTTTTTTTCTTCCAGTGTGATGGAAGTTTCCGACTGGTTTAGTCTGACCTCCAGGAGATCGAGCTTGCTGCTGTTATGTGACTGTTTTGATTTTTCAAGGTCGCTCTCGGAATATACATTTCCTATGAATAGTATTGAATCACGTGAATATTTTCGTCCTTCCAGCCTGAGATTGTCTGAAATAAGCCTTTCCTTCACCTTCATCCTTCTGATATACTCCTCAAGCACTGAAATTTCATCAGTAACCGATCCGATCTTATTGCCATAAAAATCATTCCTGACATAAGTGGTATAATCGGAAAGAGCTTTAAGGAATGATGCATAAAATGATTGAAGGTCACCCAGGTCGGAAAGAAAGGGAAGCGACAGGTAATTAATATCTGAAGGCCTGCTGACAGAGTCGATGACACTCCTGAGTGTCATTACTTCATTTATGGAAGCAGTAGTTTCCATGACTGCGAGCAATTTCCCCGCAGTTACTTTTTCACCATCACGCACATATAAATTATTAATTCGGCCGGTTACCTTTGTTACGAGTGTTACCGGAGGATTGACAGTTGTGATCTCAATCGGTGCAGGAACTAGATCGGGATACTTGATTAACCAGGCAAGCAACAGCAAAAGAAGGAATATGATGAATATCACAGTGGTTCCTCTGCGTATTAACTTACGCGGGGGAACTGAGATTATCTCATTTATCGGATCAGAGTATAATATTTTAGGTTTTTCGTTCATTATTTCACTCTTCAGGTTCCGAGTTCAAGCTGGTTTTTGATAAGTTTATAATAGGTTCCATGTTTTGCTATCAGCGCTGAATGAGGTCCGGTTTCGACTATCCGGCCATCATCCATAACCACAATGTTATCGGCATCTCTGACAGTGCTCAGCCTGTGTGCAACAATAATCACGGTTTTCCCTCTGAAGAAACTGGCAAGGTTCCCTACAATGACTTTTTCAGTGCTGGCATCCAGCGAATTTGTTGCTTCATCAAAAATGATGATCTCCGGATCCTTATATATTACCCTGGCAATCAGCAGTCTCTGCTTCTGCCCTTCACTGAGGCCATGCCCATTTGCACCGATTTTAGTATTATATCCAAGCGGTAACGATTCAATAAAGCCTTTTATATTGGCAGTTTCTGCTGCCTTTATCATTCTCTCTTCATTTACTTCTGATACTCCCGGGGCAATATTTGATGCGATGGTGTCGGGGAAAAGGAATCCATCCTGCATTACCGCACCGGTTTTTGCCCGCCACACTTTGAGCGACAGATTTGAGATTCTTGTATCGCCGATAAGTATTTCACCTGTTACAGGCTGATAAAAGCCCAGCAGTAATTTAAGGAGGGTGGTTTTCCCGCTGCCGCTAGTTCCAACAATTGCAGTAATCTTATCTTCCTTAATGAAGAGATCAATATTTTTTAATACGAAAGGTGAATGGGGTCCTTCATACTGGAACGAAACATTGTTAATATATATGTCCTTATGGTCAGGAAGCTTTCTGACCTTTGTTTCAGGTTCTGCCTCCTCATTATCCATTTCGTGGACCTCGGCAAGACGGTCAAGGCTCATCTTTGCGTCCTGCGATATCCTGAAGAAACCAATTAGCTGGCTTAGTGGAACATTCATCTGGCCGATAATAAACTGAACCGCCAGCATTGTACCCAGTGTAATATCGCCTTTTATAACTGCTGTGGCAGCCACAACGGTGATACAAAGATTAGTAATCTCACTGATTAATGTTGCTCCGGCAGATTGATATTGTAATAATCCAAGACCCTTTATTTTCAAACCAAACAGAGAGGCTTGAAGCTTTTCCCAGTCCCATCTGTTGCTCAGTTCGCTCTGGGTCAGCTTAATCTCCTGCATGCCATTTATCATATTTATCAGCTTGCTTCCAGATTCCGACATTTTTTTAAAACGCTGGTGATCGAGACGAGCCCTGGATTTCATGAACAAGGATACCCAGACAACATAAAGTAATGAGCCTGCAAGAAACAAGAGAAGAATTTTAGGGCTGAATATTGCCAGGACAATTCCAAAAACCACTATATTGAAAAAGGAGAAGAGTATGCTGAGGCTTGCAGATGTAAGGAACTCTTCAATCCTGTCGTTATCTTCAATTCTCTGGAGGATATCTCCTGTGAGCTTGGTATCAAAAAAAGCGACCGGCAGTGCCATCAGCTTCTGAAGAAAACCTGAGATGACTGCTACATTTACCCTGGTACCTATATGAAGAAGAAGCCATCCTCGTATAAACTCAACAGTCATGCGTCCGATGACAAGCGCCAGCTGGGCAAACAGAACGAGGTAAATGAACCTGATATCGTTATTGTTAAGCCCGACATCAATTATAGACTGTGTAAGGAAAGGGATTATCAGTTGAATACAGCTTCCGAGGAAGAGGCCAAGCAGAAGCTGGAACAAGTACTTTTTGTAAAGTCTGAAGTATCTAAGCAGAAACCTGAATCCTCCCGACTTCTCATGCTCGCTCTCAATTTCATTGAGCGCCGGTGTAGGTTCAATAATAAGAACGAGTCCCGTAGGCTTTTCATCAGTGATAGTTGAGGCCCAGTTCCTGGTAAACTCCTCCCTTGAGTATTTTACGATCCCTACAGCAGGATCAGCGACCAAAACCTTATCATTTTTTATCTGAATGACAACAACAAAGTGTTTTTGTCTCCAGTGAACTATGGCTGGCAATGGAGCATTCTCAACCAGCATTTCGAACGGGATCCTGACTCCAACTGTTCGAAAGCCAAGATTATCGGCTGCTTCCGATAGGCCAAGGAATGAAACACCTTCACGTGTGATGAAGCATTTTTTCCGGATAGTCTCAAGAGTAAAGTTCTTTTTATAAAACCCTGCAACCATTTTAAGGCAGGCCGGACCACAATCCATTGCGTCAGGTTGTTTTACAAAAGGGAAAGACATTGTTTACCGGAAAAGTTAATTTTGAGTAAAGATATTTATATTCATATAGAATATAACGCTGTTCTTTATAAATTCGGGGGCAGGAAACATTAAATAGTTTTGGTTTTCGGAAATAGTATATTTGCCATTTGATTTGTACCGGCACGGGCTTGTTTAAAAGACTATCAGATAAAAGCATAATAGAGGGTATCCTTAACCAGGATGATAAGACTCTTAACTGGCTGTATGATAATTATTTTCAGACAGTTAAAAATCATATACTCAAAAACAGCGGAACACATGATGATGCTTCAGATGTTTTCCAGGATTCAATCATCACCCTTTACAGTCAGATCTGTGATAATTCATTGAATCTGACATCTGATCTTAAAGGTTACTTTTTTGGCATTGCCCGAAATATCTGGAGCTCATATCTCAGGAAAAAAAGAGTTACACAGGAACTTGATCCAGATTTAGTTGCTGATACTGATGAAAATGATTCAAATGACCCAATGTTTGAAAGAATTGTCAGCAGGTCGTTTCAGAAACTTAAGCCAGATATGCAGACTGTACTTAATCTGTTTTCGGATGGTTATTCCTATGAAGAGATAGCAGCCAGAATGAACCTGAAGAATGAAAGCTATGCAAGGAGAAAAAAATACCTGGGTAAAGAGGCTCTTCTGGAAATTGTGCGGGAAGATCCTGAATATCAGGAATACCTTCGCTTCAGGAAGTAGACAATAAGTGAGACAGCCAATATCCCCAGAAAACAGGTGACAATCAGTGGCATCCCATGCTTTGAATATACCGGTTTATTTTCACCATAAACCACAAGCGATGACCAGAAATACGGGTGCGACCTCAGCTGGCTTGCATTTTTAAGATAAGAAGTTCTTGCATCTTTAAGCGCCTGGGCTTTGGATTTTCCTTTAAGCAGGTTGTCGTAGAACATTTTCATGACTTCTGTTCCGGATTTATCGTCAACTTCCCACATTGACATCACAACAGACTGGCATCCGGAATAAAGGAAGCCCCTTGCAAGACTTAATATTCCTTCTCCTGACGATAATATTCCATTCCCGGTATTACATGAACTGAGGACAACCATTCTGGCCTTCATGGGAATGCCATAAACTTCATAGGTATAGAGAAACCCGTCTTCGGGTGAATCATTATCCTGACTGAATATCATAGCAGAATTCATTGGATTCTGGTCATTCAGATAGGTATGCATTGCCAGGTGTATGATTCTATAATTACCTGCAACTTTTTTGAATACAGACTCTTTTGCATGACCGAAAAGATATGATTTCCCTTTGGTCATTTTCGAGACATACTCAGCCTCCTGTCGCGCTTCGGGCAAGTCGTAAAGAATTCCTGATCCGCTCTGCCGGCCAACGAAAAGCGAATCAGTGTTAATTGATCTGATATATACTGGTGCAAAAACCACAAGATCATTCAAAGCTCTGTTTTCTCTCTTCACAAGCTCCTTCATAAATGTTGCAGAATATGTATAAGAGATATTGAAATCTTTCATCAGGTAATCGAGATCCCTGTAGTACATATCGTTGCCATCAGCCTCCGCTGTAATAAGAGTCTCAAATGGAATGTATGAAAGGATATTATCGGGTGATATTATTAAATTATCGGAGATAAAAGAGTTGCGGACCGGTTCTATCAGTATTTTATACAAATCATATCCTTCCCTCTTATAATCATTGAATTTTGATCTTGCATTAACCGAAACTGACTGGTCAGACAAGAGTTTCCTGAAATCACGCAGTTTCCCGAAAAAAGCTGAATCAATACTAAAGGATTTAAGCTGAATATTTTTCCTGTTAACCACGAAAATGTAGAGGACCGAATCTGACACAACATAATTAAGATAATTATTGTTCTGTCCTATTATTGAAGGAATATCCTTCATTGAGGGAACGTTGTTATTATACTTCAGGGTATAGTATCCGGGATAATCCTTTTCAAAAGTAATAAGCAGCGAATCTCTTTCCCTGACTGAGGCCAGCAGATTCCCCTTAAACTGGGACAATAAGTTCAAATCAGGTTTTTCCTTATCTTCCTCAATTGATATTCTTGAATTATAAAAACCTATTTTATTTTGAAGTGCCTTTTCAAGTCCGGCCGCATCTGCAGGGATATGGAACTGGATTGCATTAAGTTCTCGTGTTGCGGCAAGCAGACCTGCCACTTTTGATTTTTCAGCGAATTCAAATGCTTTTTCCAGAAAAATAGGTTTGCCCGTTTTCAGGTAACAGAGATTAAAATCATGTATAGCTTTCAGATATTTGTCCCTGAAACGGCTTCCGAGTATCAATCTGCTGTCTTCTTCACTTATATCTGATCTCATCCTGTCGAGCAGGGATATTATTAATTCTGAAGTCCATGCAGCTGCTTCAAGGACCTTCTCGTCAGATGATTTGGAATAAATACTCCATATTATATCATATTTAAGACGAAGGATGTCAAGCGATGTTTTATTGACTTTCAATGAATCAACAGGCGGATTCCGATATCGGTCTTCAGGATTACTGATATTGTCAGAATTGATCAGAAATTTCTGAAGGATTCCAAGTGAACCCGCAGTATCACCACATTGGTACAATGCGTCTGCATAAACCGGCAAAATGATGTTCTTAAAATTTGTATTCTCACTATGACGTTTCAGGAAATCGATACACCCGGAAAATTGTTCCAATGAATTTTGAGGATCATGGACATAGTTAAGCAGATATGAAGCATAATCATAAAGCATCTCAGCATAAAAATGTGAATCAGTTCCATACAGTATCTTTGCTTTTCCCATTGCTCCTTTGAGAAGTGTCTCTCCTTTTTTTATTTTCCCAGCCTTACCAAGACCGACCGCATAGGTATTTATCATGTTAAATGAGAGCAATGATTTATCAAATTTCGCGAGTTCCAGACCCTTATTGAAATATTCATTCTCCTTCACTGTCAGTCCCAGGTTCCCATATGTTATCGCCAGACTGTTAACCAGGTTAATGTAATCAGCATCCGGCGTTAACTTGCATTTTTTGAAAATATTCTCAGCCTCTTCAAGATATATCCTGCCCTTGGCATAATCTCCCATTGTCGCATAACCTGAACCTATAATACTGTAAAGATTAAATTGTTTAGTTTCGTTAAGTGCCTTAGGGTTATTACTAAGAATAGAGTGGGCTTTAAATGAATAGGTTATAAAATCTTCGAAGTTTTTAGTCTCAAATGAAATGCCTGTAAGTAAAGAATATCCATCTGCAGCTTCTGAACTATTCTCTCCAAAATAAATAATTGCAAAGTCTGTATATTCTTTGCCATATTTTATAACCTTGTCGGGATCGCCAAGTGAGTTGTACACGACTCCAAGATTAAAAAGGCCTTTGGAAAAAACAGTATCCCTTATTGCCAGGTTCTTTTTTATCGAAACAGAGAGTTTGAGCCACATGGCAGCTTTGTCGTACTTTGAAGCTAATAATTCACATACCCCTGCATAATAATATATATCTGCTGAAAACGCGCTGTCAGTGTTATTTAATACAACTGAGTGTATAAGACTGTCTGACAGGGATAAAATCGCAGGAATATTATTCAGGGAACTCAATCTTGCAATTTTATAGCTAATGCCCTTTAAAGATTTATCAGGAACATCAGTCGTAAAACCTTTCTTCCCATCTGTAGCATGCAATAAAGCTGAAATGCCCGTCAATTGAATGGATAAGAGCGGGAAGCATAGAAGCACAGACAGAATAAACTGTAATTTAACGCGTTTTGAAAACCGAATCCATCCTTCCATTTTAATCACTTACTTACTTTCCCCACATAAATTTCTTAAAAATAAGTCAAATAAACTAATTAGATTTATATGAAATTTCGTATTTTTATATAACTGATTATATGATAATTAGAAAATAATTGAAATTTATTTCATTTTTTTGTGTCACAAATAGGGCAGAAATGACATGTAGGTTTGAAAACAGTTAAAACGAATTACCCTGAATTAGTTTCAAACCTTAAATTAAAAAATTATGAAAACCCTGAATTTCAAAACAACAAACGACATTTTTTCAAAATTTGCACTTACAAACCTTGAGATGATTAAAGTTCGTGGTGGTGAAAATGATGAGCCAACCATAAAAGCTTCATTACCTCCTGTGAAAATCTGAAAAGAATGCTCAATTCCTGTTAAGGATGCAGGAATTATAAGATAGTTTCGTTCGCACTTACTGTAACTGAACAAATTTGTGAAGGGACGTAAAAGTCCTGTAAAGAATTGGTGCTGAATTTTAGGTCAGCATATTGTGAAGTGATATAGTTGATTGATAGCTATCTATTTAATAGTTAGTCACTTAACTAAACATGATATTTGATTTTGATAGTTAAAAGTAAAATAATATTTATGAAAACAATTGATTTTTCATATTTCATCGAAAGGTATATTGCCGGCGAGATGAATGAAGCTGAAGAGAGTTGGTTTCTCAAAGAGCTGAATGGTAATTCAGGGCTTCGTGAAGAGGTTGCCCTAAGGAAGAAAACTGATATGGTGCTTCAAAACCATAACATTATTCAGTTGCGCAATAAACTTTCTGAGATTGAGAAAAACAGGGAGAGCCGCATTCCCTCAAAAACGACCGGAAAAAGATTATCAATCAGTATTGCTGCGGCTGTCACTGGGCTGATAATTATTGGCAGCATTGCATTTTTTAGCAGCAGGCATCTTTCCAATGATGAAATTATAAGCCAGTATTATAAATCCTACGGCGGGGTTTCAGTTTCCAGATCTTCACAATCAAATGCAGGCAATGATTATTCGACCGGTCTTGACTACTATAATATTCATGACTTCAAGAATGCTGCCCTCTATTTCAGCAAGGTACTGAACAATGACCCTGAAAACATGGAATCAACTATGTTTTACGGAACTTCCAGCTTTGAAGTGAAAAACTATCCGGAAGCAAAGAAATCGTTCTCGAAAGTCATTGATAATAATAATAACCTTTTTATTGAAGACGCAGAGTGGTACCTGGCATTATGCTATCTGCAAACCAATGATATGAAAAAAGCTTCAGATGTTCTTACAACAATTAAAAATTCCAGGAGTATTTACAGCAAGAATGCCGGTAAAATACTGAGAAGAATGAAGTAGCTCCTGGCTTTCAGGAACCCCATAACGGGGAATCTTTTAACAGATGATATGCCACAGAAGATTGAAAATATTGTAACAGAAAAGCATGACGAAAGTGATAATAACTCACTCCACCACAATATGATAATTTGCCCTACTATATTAACTGGAATGTCTCATGAGGTAAGAACCCATATGAATGCGATTGTTGCATTCTCATTTCTGATGGGCAGGAATGGATGCGATGAGTCAGAACGCCAGGAATTCAGTAACCAGATATTATCTTCATGTGAACAATTAGTAGGATTATTTGACAATTTTATTGATTCAGCTATAATTGAAACGGGTAATTCAAAGGCTGATTTAAAGGTTTGCAAACTCAACAATATTCTTGATGACCTCTTAAACGAATTCAGGGAAGTTTTAAGCAAGGGATCAAACAAGGATGTGATTCTGGTGGCTGAAAACAGCTTTACCGACAATACGGAGGTAATTATTGATTCAAACAGGGTGTTCAGGGTTATTCACAACCTGTTTCAAAATTCACTTAATAACACTAAATCAGGGTATATTAAGGTCGGTTATTATTTCAGGGATAATAATGTGACCTTCTATGTAATTGATTCTGGCCAGGGTTATTTCAAATGCAAAGAATTTCTTCATACAGAGGATCTGAATGAATCGTTAACCAAATATAACGATACCTGTTCTGCGGTTAACATTACCCTGGCCAAGAATCTAATTCAAATACTAAATGGTTCGGTCTGGATTGAGTGTAACGGACTTACCGGTTCATCGATTTATTTTACAATTCCTGTAAAAATCGTTGAAGGTTCAATCCCAATCAATAAATATTTAAATTCCATGATTGCCATCTGATGAATTCATGATATTAATGTCTGCAAGAATAATAGCATGAAGAAAAAAGCCGTCAGTTTGTCTGGCGGTTTTTTATTTTTTGCTTGCGACTATTTTGGCTTCAGTCCTTCTGTTCAGCTTTCTTCCTTCAGACGTAATATTGTCACCAACAGGAGAAGTGTTCCCATAACCCTTGTACTTTAGCCTGTCAGAAGAAATCCCTTTTGTTATAAGATAGCTGACGACCGAAAGCGCACGTTTTTCAGATAGTGTAAGATTATATTCATCGGTGCCCGTAGAATCAGTGTAACCGCCTATCTCAACCACAATGTCCTTATTACTGAAAAGAAGATCAGCAAGATTATTGAGCTCCTGCATTGATTCTTTCTTCAATTCCCATGAATCTACCTCATAAAAGACATTTGCCAGAAGCATCTTCTCTCCTACTTTCGCTTTGCTGAGAGAAATCTTTTTAACCAGTGGTGCCATAACTGTATGTTTACCTTCCAGCATAAAATTCTCTGAATAAAAAAGATACCCGGCCTTTGAAACATTGATCCCATAATTATATCCTGACGGAAGACAAACCAGAAAGTTACCGTCCTCCTCGGTTGTATTCCTGACGGTGACCTTATTTGTCGAAAGGTTTATCAGTTCATAGTCTGCTTTAAGCAATTTCCCTGTCTCTTTATCTGAAACCTTTCCCTTCAGATATGAAACAGGATCAGGCTGGATAGATTCATCGAGAGTAAAGTAAAAAATGTCTTTCCCGTTATCATTTTCACGCTTTGAGGAGAAAAATGCTGTCTTCCCTCCAGCATCGATTACAAGGCCCATCTCGTCATTATATGTGTTAATCGGATATCCCAGGTTCTTTGGTTCTGACCATGTGCTGTCATCCTGCATCCGTGACATATAGATATCATAGCCGCCCATTCCCGGACGTCCATCTGAAGCAAAGTAGAGAGTTTTACCGTCAAAATGGATAAAGGGCGACATTTCATTCCCTTCGGTATTAATAGTTTTGCCCATGTTAACCGGATTTGCCCATGTTCCATCTGTCTTCATTTTAGTATACCATATATCTTTTCCTCCAAATCCTCCGGGCCTGTTGCTCGAGAAATAGAGAATATTCCCATCAGCGCTGATAGAAGGAGTGGATTCCCATGAAGTACTGTTTACCGGCCATTTAAGGTTGTACGGAATCGACCAGTTACCATTATTAAAGGCAGAAAAGTACAAATCACAGCTTCCCAGTCCCCCTGCCCTGTCACAAGAAGTGAAATACATATACTTCCCATTTGATGAAAGAGTTTGAGCTCCTTCATTTGACTTTGTATTAAGCGGCTCTCCTGCATTAATCGCTTTCTGCCAGATGCCAGATGACTTGGTGCTGACAAAAAAATCTTCCTGGGTGGAGCCCATTGTCTGGGGATAGTGGTCCGAATATATCTGCCTTGTAAACATAAGTGTCTGCCCATCAGCGGTTATTGATGGCCAGTATTCATCATCAGATGTATTGATTCCGTTCCCTGCATTAATAAGATCGAAGGGAACAGGCTTTTTCTCAGCTTCAATAGCAAATTCGCAGTTCCGTATATTTTTCAATGCTGTAAGCCTGTTTTTTTCTGAATTGCCCTTATTCCTGAGATAAGTCTTATAATGGAGAAGCGCATTAGCATATTCACCAGTCATCAGTTCTGCATATGCAAGCCTGAAATAGACCGGTCGGTAGGCAATGGAATCAATTTTAATTGCTGCCTGGTAATTTGAAGCAGCTTCAGAATACCTGTTCAGATTGGTATATAATTCTCCAAGCATCATATATGCTTCGAAAAAATTATTGTCATATTTCAATGCTTCCTTCAATTGCTGTTCGGCAGTCTTGTAATCAAGATTTTCATAAGATCCCTTTCCTTCATCATATACTTTTACTGCCCTTCCCGAAGTGGAATGCAACCCCTGGGAGTAGCTGTTTCTTGAAACAGCACAGGAAGTAAGCAATAAGAATATGACGAAGGTGTTTCTCACTTTTTCTCAGGGTATATGCATGTACTTATGTGACTGCAGCGAAATTCTCCAGGCAGGGTTTTTCCTGACATAATCAACGATATCCGGAATAATATCCTCAAACCGGCTCCATTCAGGCTGAAGGAATAACCTGCAATTCCTGCTGACAGTTTTTCTGTATTTTTCAGCCCAGTTAAAATCATCTCTGGTTTCAATTATCACTTTCAATTCATCGGCAATCCGGCAAATTTTTTCTGCCGGAGGGATATTTTTTTTTGGCGAAAGGCATATCCAATCCCATTTACCGCTTAACGGATATGCGCCAGATGTTTCAATAAAAGTACAAATTCTGTTCCGTTTCAATCCGGAACAAAGATAATCAAGGTTCCACATAAGCGGTTCACCACCTGTAACCACGGCAGAATCTGCACCGGAACCTGCTACCCGTTCGATAATCTCATCTGTCTTTACCAGCGGATGGAGATCAGGGTCCCATGCAAACCTTGAATCGCACCAGCTGCACCCAACATCACATCCTCCAAGGCGGATAAAGTACGCGGCTTTACCAGTATGCCAGCCTTCTCCCTGTATTGAAAAAAATTCCTCAACCACAGGAAGCCACAATCCATTTAAATCATTTTTCTGGTCTGAAGCCATTGATAATTTAATAACTCTGTCTTATAATAAAACTTTTATATAACGGGCACATATCAGCATTATTTCATAATCTTCCTGCTAACACTTTACTATCGTACAGTGCCAAAAAGCAGTGGATATTCACGTTTTTCGGCAGTCTTAACCCATTCTTCAGGAATAATCTTCCAGTTGTTACCGGGAGCAGGAGCAATGCTTTTCTTTTCCTCAATTGATTTCAAAATATAATATCTCAGATCCCTGTCTGTTGATGCAATAAGCCGTTTCTTCAGCATACCGGCATTCAATCCTGATCCTTCAATAAGATGGCCTCCTCCCCCGTTTCCACGATATGAGTTTACAGCAACCTTATACATCTTGTCCTTTTCAAAGGGTTTTCCTCCGGATAGCGATTTTATAAAAACCCTGTGACCTTCCGGTTTACTCACATCAACGATATAATCAATTCCTGCTGCTGAATCAAAATTATATGGTTGATTCTTCAGCCATGCCTTGCCGTCAGTAAGTACTGGTTTACCATCCTTTCCTAGTCTCAGTTTTAAAAGATAGTCTCCGGGGCCCTTCATAGTGTTTAGCCATTGGCCATACGAGAATTCAAGGTACTTCTGAATCTCATCACCTGTTAAATTCATCGTATAAAGCATATTTTCAAACCTGTAGAGTTTAAACATGTCGCCGACAGTTATTTTTCCTTCAGGAATTTTTACATCGAAGGATAGCGGGGCGGCAAAGGAAATATCGGCGCCGGTTATTTCAAGCTGAAGGGAATGAATCATGTCTACAAAAGCTGACGATCCGAAATATGAATCCCTGGATGAAACAGTTGACCGGGAAGTACCGATGACCCTGTTTACATATGAATTCAGCACTTCATCCTGCTTTTTGAATTTATTAATAAAGACGGGATCAGGATCAAAATCTTTAACTTTGATAATCTCTCCCGATATTTCTTTCCTGCTGCTATTCTTATGTCTTTGTTTTACTAAGGTTATATCTGCCCTGGCAATATTTTCCGATCTGCTGCCTCCATTAAGTATAAGTACAGAATCTCCGGCAGAATTAACTATTTTTTCATTTGCGAGCCTATGATCATGGCCGCAAAATATTACATCAAAACCAGGCACGTTATAGGCTACAGCTGCGGTTCCGCTTTCATCTGAATGAGATCCTTTTTGCTGACTTCCATTACCCCTGTCATAACCGGAATGGAACAGACCGACTACAAGATCAGGTTTCTGCTTCAGTATCTCAGGCATCCAGAGTTTTGCCGTTTCAGTCATATCGCGAAACTCCATTCCTGAGTAGAGTTCCTCAGGGAGCCATTCAGGTATCTGAGGAGTTATCAGACCCATAACAGCTACCCGTATATTAGCCTTCTCAAGGATGACATATGGAGTAAAATACGGCTTTCCGGTTTTAATATCGACTGCATTTGCAGCAAGTAATGGAAATATATATTCTTTCCTTACCCTGTCATAAACCGAATGGCCAGCCTCAATATCATGATTCCCGGCAGTGCTTGCATCAAATTTAAGCCAGTTCATTGCCTCAGATAAAAAATGCGGCGATACAGTATCAATAAAATTGTAATAATAAACTTCCGGCTGTCCCTGGAGATTGTCCCCGTTATCGAGCAGAAAAAGAGGATATCCTGCTTTTCTTTGTTCATTAATATATGTCGCAGAATTTGCAAGGGAAGCTGAAAGTTTCTGCTTCTCAATGAAATCGTATGGTAAAATTACACCATGCAAATCGGTGGTTTCAAGAATTATTATATGCTGTTTTACAAACTTATTACAAGATGGTAACGAAATGAATATAAGGGATATAACAGCCAGTATCTTCAGAAATCTGTATTTCATTTTGTGTTATTTAAATTATGCTATAAACTTAAAAAAGAATATCGGTTTTATTGCATAAAAAATATTTAATAAGACGACTCCCGGTGTTATATTCTATATTTGTGTACAATTTGCCTTTATGGTACTTACCGGCCTTGATATTATATCTAAAAGCTTACCAGCAAAGCTATCTGGAAAGAGGATTGGAGTGCTTTGCCACGCGCCAAGCATCACTGGCACATATAAGCATATTACAGAGGTCATCGCCGGAAGTAAGGATTGTATCCTTTCTGCCATTTTCGGCCCGCAGCACGGAATCTATGGAGAGACACAGGATAACATGATTGAATGGGAAGGCAATCTGCATCCAGTATATAAGATCCCGGTGTTCAGCCTTTACGGTAAATTCCGAAAGCCCGCACCGCAAATGCTAAAGGGAATAGATATACTGCTTATCGATCTGCAGGATTCAGGCGCCAGGTTATATACATATATATGGACAGTAAAACTATGCATTGAAGCCTGTACTGAGGCAGGAATACCGGTATATATTCTTGACCGTCCAAACCCTATTGGAAAACTGCCCTTTGATGGTCCGGTTCTGAAAAAGGAATTTTTCACTTTTGTCGGAGGTGCATCAATACCTCTCTGCCATAGGATGACAATGGGAGAAATGTCACTCTGGATAAAGGAGAAATATTATCCGGCCTGCGACCTCAATATCATCTGGATGAAGGACTGGCGCAGGCATTCGTTATTTACAGAAACCGGGTTGCCATGGGTATTGCCCTCCCCTAACCTGCCAACACCCGGGAGCTTGATTGTTTACCCCGGTACTGTTCTTATTGAAGGTCTGAATATCTCAGAGGGAAGAGGTACCACTATACCATTTGAGCTTTTCGGCGCTCCCTTCATTAACGCTGAAAAGCTTAAAGAGAACCTTATTAAGAGGAATATACCCGGTTGCACTTTCAGAGTTCACAATTTCATTCCTGCTTATAATAAATTTTATGGAGAGAATTGCAATGGGATTCAGATCCATGTTATTGAGCCTGAGAAATATTTCCCTGTGGCAACAGCTGTGGAGATATTCAGCGCAATAATTGAGACATCTCCGGAAAATTCCCTTCAGTTCAATCCACCTCCCTATGAATACGAGGAAAAACTTGTTCCATTCGATATCCTTTCTGGCGATTCCGGAATGCGGGAAGCTATTCTTAATCGAACCGCGGTGAATGTTGAAAGAGAGAGGTGGAATTATGAAATCGCGGAATTCAGGAAGGAATTCACTACTTTTTCGGCATACCCGGAATAAGGCAGATATCTATTTTTCAGGTAAAAATCCGATAAGCTTTTCTATAAGCTGATTTGAATAAATAGGTTTGATAATATAATCATCGAATCCCGACGATAGAATATTCTCCATATCGCCGGAGAGACCATAAGCAGTCTGGGCTATTATAATGATGTTGTTCCTGAATTCCCTGATTTTTTTTGCTGAAGAATAGCCGTCAAGAACCGGAAGCTGTATATCCATGAGTATTATGTCAATGTCCGGATTATCCATTGATATGTCAATAGCTTCCTGACCATCACCGGCATTAAGAAGAGTGGCTCCGGTTTTTTCCAGGATTTTATTGAGGTAGAGCCTGCTTGAAAGGTCATCCTCAACTATCAGAAGCTTTATACCAGTCAGATTTTTGGTATCCATGTTGCAATTTTTATTCTAGAAATCCGTCATCACGCAATAAAAGCAGTATAGCAGACTGGGGCACTACTAAATATTTCTCCTTATTGAATTCAATCTCTATTGCGCTGCTCTGCAAATAAACAGCCTGGTCACCTTCCTTTGGCTGGAGCGGAACATATTTAGGTTCATCGGTCCTGTTCTTCCAGGGTTCGTCGGAATCAGTTACTGAAGGTATAGGATAACCCGGACCAACTTTGAGCACATACCCTATCTGGACCTTTTCATTCTCATTTACGCCCGGGGGAAGAAAAAGTCCGCTTTTTGTTTTTGACTGAGGGGTTTTTGGTTTGATAAGTATCCTGTCGCCAATCACAATCAGTTTCTGAAGGTCCTTCTCATCAAGTAATACGCTCATTTCTGGTCTTATTGTAAGCAAAATTAGAATTTTTTATGCAAAACGGCTATTGACAGCGGGTTTTAATTTAAATTGCATGAGCAACCCATAGTCGCATATATTTTGATATTCATGGACTCTTCAGACATTTATAAAACAATTAAGTCGGAGTCACACGGCCTTTTCAAGGAAAAGGGAAGCAAGTTTATTTCAATAGCTTTCCCGGTGAAAAATGAAGCTGAAACTAAACGGTGCATTGAGGAAACAAGGAAAGACCATCATGATGCGAGACATCACAGCTATGCTTACGTCATTGGTGCTGACGGAGCTGCATGGAGGGCAAATGACGACGGGGAACCGTCCGGGACGGCAGGCAAGCCAATTCTTGGGCAGATAAGATCTTTCGGAGTAACTAATGTCCTGATAATTGTCCCACGATATTTTGGAGGTACCCTGCTTGGAACAAGCGGTCTTATAAATGCTTATAAATCTGCTGCCGGATCAGCCCTTTCAAATGCTGAGATAATTGACCATCTGATACAACAGAATTGTGACATGATATTCCCTTACGAGTCGATGAATGAGGTGATGAAGATAATTAAAGAGGAAGATATTGCCCAAACTGATCACTCCTTTGATCTTGAATGCAGAGTATCAATTCATTTCAGGTTATCAGCTGCAGAAAAAATCAAGGCAAGGTTTTCAAGGGTTGAGGGACTTAAAATCAGTTTTCTGGAGGTTGAATAACGATCTCTGATCTGCTATAAAGTTGTTAATTAATTATCAACACTCTACAGCTAAATGTTTATTCTTAAGTAAATTTGAATGAGATCTTAAATCAGCTCCTTAATGTGCCAACATAATGAAAAAGAGAAGTTTAGTTTCGATTGATGATTTCTCAACGGAGGAAATTCTAAAGGTCCTTGATCTGGCTGTTGAGTTTGAGAAACAACCTGTCAGGAAACTTCTTGAAGGGAAAATTATCGCTACATTGTTCTTTGAGCCTTCTACACGCACACGTTTAAGTTTTGAAAGCGCCATCAACAGGCTCGGGGGTAAAATAGTCGGATTTTCCGATTCTTCAAGTTCAAGCGTATCAAAGGGTGAAACTCTTCATGACACAATAAAAATGGTGAGTAGCTACTGTGACCTGATCGTTATGAGGCATCCGATTGAAGGCAGCGCAAGATTTGCGAGTGAGGTTGCATCAGTGCCGGTTATAAATGCCGGCGACGGGGCAAACCAGCATCCTACCCAGACAATTCTTGACCTCTATTCCATCCGGAAGACACAGGGAAAGCTTGATGACCTGAATATTTTCATGGTTGGAGACCTCAAGTACGGCAGGACTGTTCATTCCCTGATGATGGCCATGTCGAGATGGAATACTACTTTTAATTTCATTGCACCCGAAGAGCTTAAAATGCCTGATGAGTTTAAGCTTTATCTCGATAATCTGGGATTAAAATATTATGAGCACTCTGATTTCACTGATATTATTTCGAGAGCAGATATAATATATATGACCAGGGTTCAAAAGGAGAGATTTTCAGATCCAATGGAATATGAGAAAGTCAAAAATGTTTATGTTCTGCGCAACTCCATGCTTGAAAACACTAAGCCTAATATGCGTATTCTTCATCCCTTGCCAAGAGTGAACGAAATACATACAGACGTGGATTCCAACCCAAAGGCCTATTACTTTGAACAGGCCCTCAATGGCGTTTACACGAGGCAGGCTATCCTCTGCACTCTCCTTGGAATTAAAATATAAAAGGCTGAACTATGAAGGAACCAAAACAATTAAGCGTAAGTGCGATCCAGAATGGAACAGTGATCGATCATATTCCTGCTAAAAACCTCTTCAAGGTAATCCAGATACTCGGGCTTGACCGTTTTGACAACCAGATAACTTTCGGTACCAACCTCGAAAGCAAGAAGCTTGGGAAAAAAGCAATAATCAAGATATCAGGCAAATATTTTGCCGATGATGACATAAACAGGATTGCGCTGGTGGCCCCTGACGCAAAACTGAACATTATAAAGGATTACGAGGTGATTGAAAAAAAAGTGGTAGAAGTTCCTGATACTATTACCGGAATAGCCAGGTGCGTGAATCCGAAATGCATTACCAATTTTGAATCGGTTACAACCAGGTTTAAAGTAGTGTCGAAAAAAAATGTCGCATTAAAATGCTACTACTGCGAGAAAATCACTAACCAGGAGAACCTCCAGATAATTTAAGTATTTCATTCAGGATTGCCTGGCACGGGGCTTATCTGAGCCTGTCATATGATTTCACAAGCTCATCATCCTTCTTTATACCAATATATGCAAGAACAAGGAATGCTAGGCTCAGGAGTGGCATTATTATTCGGTATCCTGGTTCAAGAATGGCTGAATTATGCTCAACTACAGGCATTAACAGAATAATCGCTGATATTATCAGTATCAACTCAAGGAATATATTTAGAAGCGTTATTTGCTTCTGCAGTTTCCTGTTCTTAAATAATAGAATGGTTACTGCTGCTATCACCGGTACCAGCACAGATATCACCGGAACTGGAAATAGATGGCTGGCAATAGTGTTTCCGCTCCCGGATGAAACCATATATATACCTGAGAATTTCGCCACTGCTTCGTAACCTGAAGTACTGTTGACAAGGTTCAAATAACCACCTGTCAGGAATAATGACGATGCAATTATTGTCAATAACAGGAAGAGTGACTGTATTCGCTGAATCATGTATTCATAGATTTATATGGTCAAAAATACATTCTTTCGGTCAAAACATGCTTTTCGAAACCTGTTTTATTTTATGATTATTTAACATTAATTGATGAGTGCAGAAAGCTATTCGCCTTAAATATTTTTCTAAATTTGTCCTTCTTAAATAAGGGAAAGTAATGTTAATTATTTCACATATATTCAATACTTTACTTGAGGTAGCTTCAAAAATTGCTGTTGAAACTGACTTTCATAAAAACTAATCTGATGAACAGAACTCTAAAGGTCACCATCACTATTATTCTGATATTATTTCTTGCAGGGATCATTTTTTACCCGAAATACAAACCATTCCTGGTAGCCAAATTCGGGCCGAAAAACATTAAAGCAGGTTTTATGCGGCAGGCACAGCAGAAGCTTAATGCGTCTGGCTTCATTGTGGTACCTACTCATCTGAGTGAATTTATTAGGTCAGAAGGAACTCTTCGCCCTGATGAAGAGACAGATCTTTCTTTTGAGACTTCAGGAAAAATTGTCGGAATATTTTTTACCGAAGGCACAAAAGTCAAAAAAGGTGACTTGCTGGCAAAGATTAACGATATGCCCCTTCAGGCCCAGCTGCAAAAGCTTCAGGTTGAGATTAAGCTGGCCGAGGAGAAGGAATTCAGACAAAAAAGCCTTCTCGGTAAAGATGCAATAAGCCAGGAAAGCTACGACCAGGTAGTTACAGACATGCAGGGACTCAGGGCCGATATTAATCTTGTTAAGGCGCATATTGCCGAAACAGAGTTGCGTGCACCCTTCAATGGTGTTATAGGTCTGCGATATCTGAGCGAAGGAGC
>PMBC01000029.1:31412-51034 GCA_003152835.1 Bacteroidales bacterium
ATTCCTACAGAAGCAATTACTCCGACAATGGATGGCTCAATAGTTTATACTTATAACAAGGGACGGGCACAGAGTGTCAATGTAACAACCGGTCTGAGAACAGAATCAAGGATCCAGATAACTGAGGGTCTTAACTTCGGCGACACTGTGCTGGTAACGGGAATATTGCAGCTGAGGCAAAGCCTTCCCGTAGTTCTTGATACCATAATTACAAACAGATAGAAAGGTAATCCAATGAGTCTTTCATCAACAAGTATAAACAGACCGGTTCTTGCGACAGTCTTTGCTCTGGTCATCCTGCTGTTTGGCGTTGTGGGTGTCACATTCCTGGGAATACGTGAATTTCCAAGCGTTGATCCTCCGATCATAAATGTAATGACCACTTATCCCGGAGCCAACTCCGATGTAATCGAAACCCAGATAACCGAACCTCTTGAGCAGTCCATTAACGGAATCCCCGGCATCAGGTCGCTGACAAGTATCAGCAGTCAGGGAATGAGCAATATAACTGTCGAATTTGAGCTGTCAGTAGATATGGAGACTGCTGCAAATGATACAAGGGATAAAGTATCCCAAGCCCAGCGCCAGCTGCCGCAGGATTGCGACCCTCCGGTTGTCGCAAAGGCTGATGCGGATGCAAATCCCATAATGCTTCTGACAATCGAAAGTAATAAAAGATCTCTCCTTGAACTCTCAGAAGTTGCAGAGCTTACTATAAAAGAACAGCTGCAGACAATATCCGGAGTGAGTGCAGTCAATATTTTTGGTCAGAAACGTTATGCCATGAGGCTTATGCTCGACCCGGCAAAACTTGCGGGTTATCAGCTTACTCCTCTTGACGTAAAGAATGCTATATCGCGTGAAAATGTCGAGCTTCCGTCCGGAAGCATCGAAGGAAACAATACTCAGCTTACGATCAGGACCCTTGGACTTATGACCACACCAAAGGAGTTCAATGATCTCATTATAAAGCAGACTGGTGATCAAATAATACGGTTCAGCGATATAGGAGTGGCTGAACTGGGACCTGAGGATATCAGGGGGATAATGAAGAGAGATGGAGTACCTATGGTGGGCACGGCAATAATACCTCAACCTGGTTCCAACCAGATTGATATTGTAGATGAAGTCTATAAGAGAGTAAAATTTATGCAGAAGGATATTCCGGCTGACATTACAATCAAGGTCGGATATGACAACACTCAATATATTCGAAAATCAATCAGGGAAGTAAAGGATACCATTTTTATTGCATTCGCCCTGGTGGTAATTATCATATATTTCTTTTTACGAAGCTGGAGGGCAACGCTTATCCCGATCCTGGTAATACCTGTTTCACTCGTGGGATCCTTCTTCATAATGTACCTGGCGGGTTACAGTATAAATGTATTGACTCTTCTGGCTATTGTGCTGGCGATTGGGATCGTCGTGGATGACGCTATTGTGGTCATGGAGAACATATATGTAAAGGTCGAAAACGGTTTACCGCCCATGGAGGCGGGTCTGGCTGGATCGAAAGAGATCTATTTTGCAATTATTGCTACTACTATAACTCTGATTTCAGTTTTCTTCCCCATTGTATTCCTTTCAGGCATCACAGGCCGGCTATTTCGCGAGTTTGCAATAGTAATGGGAGGCGCTGTAGGAATATCAGCATTCCTGGCGTTGTCACTTACCCCGATGGTTTCTACCAAACTGCTGAGGAAAGAATCAAAGCATAGCTGGTTCTACACACATACTGAAAAATTCTTCACTGCTATGAATAACTGGTACAGAAATGCTCTTGCCAGTTTCCTCGGCCACAGAAGGGTAACATTTCTTATCCTTGCATTTGCAGTAGGACTCGTTGTTCTTCTCTGGAAATCGATTCCTGCCGAGATGGCTCCTCTCGAGGACAGATCTCAGATTAATATAAGCACTGTAACGCCTGAAGGATCAACATATGAATTTGTTCTAAGCTATATAGATGACCTGGAAAAATCCGTTGATAAGCTTGTTCCTGAGCGGGATGGCGAAATCTCAATGATTAGAAGCGGAAGCGGGAACATAAGAATCATGCTCGTTGATCCTAAGAATAGAAAAAGGACGCAGCAGGAGATTTCCGATCAGCTTGGAAATGTTTTCAGGAAGAAAACCAAAGCCAGGGCAATGGTGATGCAGCAATCTACTTTTGGAGGAAGACGCGCTGGTTTGCCTATTCAGTATGTCTTGCAGGCTACAACAATAGATAAGCTCAGGGAAGTCCTGCCTGCTTTTATGGCAAAAGTAATGGAGAATCCCACTTTCCAGATGGCAGATGTGAACCTTAAATTCACTAAGCCTGAACTCAGGATTCATATCGACAGGGATAAGGCCAGCAACCTTGGAGTATCGACCCAGAATATTGGTCAGACTCTGCAGCTTGCGCTCAGCGGCCAGCGTTTCGGATACTTTTTCATGAATGGAAAACAATATCAGATTCTTGGTGATCTTGAAAGGAGTGACAGAAACAAGCCTCTTGACCTGAAATCCCTGTATGTTAGAAACAACGCAGGAAGCATGATACAGCTCGATAACCTGGTTACTCTGTCTGAAGAGACTGCTCCGCCACAACTCTACCGCTACAATAGGTTCGTATCAGCAACAATCTCTGCAGGTCTTACCAAGGGAAAGACAATAAGCCAGGGACTTGACGAAATGGACAAAATTGCAAAGTCAATCCTTGATGAGACTTTCAGGACAGCGCTGTCAGGTGATTCCAAAGATTTCAGGGAAAGCTCATCAAGCCTGATGTTTGCATTCATGCTTGCATTAATCCTTATCTTCCTTGTTCTGGCGGCTCAGTTTGAGAGCTTCAAGGATCCCTTAATTGTTATGATGACAGTTCCTCTTGCCGTGACCGGCGCATTGATATTCCTGTGGTATTTTGATGTGACAATGAATATCTTTAGTGAGATCGGAATAATAATGCTTATCGGTCTGGTATCTAAGAATGGAATACTCATTGTGGAATTTGCAAACCAGAGAAAACGAGCCGGGCTTTCAAAATTTGAAGCTATAAAACAGGCTGCTGCGGCTCGCTTCAGACCTATCCTGATGACAAGTCTGGCGACTATCCTCGGGATTATGCCTTTGGCTCTCGGATTTGGGACAGGCGCCCAGAGCAGGATCTCAATGGGAATCGCAGTTGTTGGCGGAATGCTGTTTTCGACACTGCTGACACTATTTATAGTGCCTGCAATGTATTCTTATGTTTCAAGTGAATCAAAAATATCCTCTGATGAAAATAAGGTTTCTGCTTCTTAGTACACTCATACTGTTTCTTTTTGGCACATCAAATGCCCAGATTGTTCATGACCTGACAGATTGCATCAGGACTGGTCTGGAGAAGAATTTTTCATTGCTAGTCACCAGGAATAATGAAACTATTTCCAAAAACAATTTTACCCCGGGGAATGCCGGATTTCTGCCCACCCTCGACCTTACTGCAAAACAAAGCGGAACCCTGAACGATTCAAGACAAAACAATACTGATGGTACGCAAGTCAATTCAAATGGTGTTTTCAGTACAACTTCTTACGGATCGGCATCGCTTGGATGGACTATTTTTAACGGGTTCAATGTTCAGACCACCTATAAAAAGCTGAATGAGCTTAAACAGGTTGGCGAATTAAATACCCAGATGACCGTCGAAAATCTTGTTGCGGATATTATTTCCGGATATTACAACTGCATTCTGCAGGTTCAGTTATTAAAGAACAAGAAATATGCTGTTGCCCTGTCAAGAGAACGGCTCAGGATAGATGAAGACCGTTATCTGCTCGGATCAGGTTCAAAGCTGCAGGTTCTTCAGTCAAGAGTCTATTTCAATTCAGACAGCTCCAACTATGCAATGCAGAATGAAATAGTAAGGGCGGCAAAAATTAAGTTGAATGAAATGATGGCTGTTGATGATCTTGGCGAGTTATTCATATCGAAGGATACATTGATCATTTTAGGCCAGCAACTTTTGTATGAAAAACTTCTTGACGAGACGCTGGCAAAGAACACAAGTCTTCTTATTGCTTCAAAAAACAAAATTATTTCTGAGTACGACTATAAAATAATAAAGTCACGCTCCTATCCTTACATGAACCTTTCCTCCGGGTATAACTATTACTATAATACCTATACAAACAACACCACTAAGAACCTGACTACCAACGGCATGAATTACGGAGTGACAATCGGGATAAATGTTTTTGATGGAATGAACCAGAGGAGAAACATCCGTAATTCTACAATTGATATTAAAAACAATGAACTTAAATACAACGAGATCCAGCAGGGAGTTAAAGCAGACCTGATTACAATATACTATGCTTATACAAATTATCTCAGGCTAATTTCACTTGAAGAGCAAAATCTGCAGACTGCTACTGAGAACCTTGATATTGCCATGGATCGATATAAGCTCGGAAGTTTATCGGGATTAGACCTGAGAGATGTTCAGAAAAGCCTTCTTGATGCCAAAGAGAGCCTCCTCACCGTTGAATATCAGGCAAAGCTTGCGGAAATTTCGCTGATGGTAATTTCGGGCAGAATTATGGATTATTACAAATAATTCGTTTCCCGGAATTTCTTACATTTGTCTCTCAATTTTTTTCTATGGAAAAGAAAACTGAACTCATTACAAACAATGACGGGAGCATTTTTCATCTGAACCTGCTTCCGGGAGATATTTCAGATAAGATAATTATTGTCGGCGACCCCGGAAGGGTAGATATGCTGGCATCGTTTTTTGACTCGGTAAGAGTCAGAAAAGAGAATAGGGAATTCAGAACAGTCACCGGGACTTTTGAGCACCATGAACTGACTGTTATCTCATCAGGCATCGGTACCGACAATATTGATATTGTCATGAATGAGCTTGATGCGCTCGTAAACATTGACCTAAGCACAGGTATTCCTAAAAAGGAGCCAGTTTCGCTTTCCATCGTACGACTTGGAACATCCGGTGGACTGAGAAGTGATATCCCAGCCGGATCATGTGTTCTTGCCGAAACAGCAATTGGCTTTGACGGTTTACTGCACTTCTACGGCGGATATGACTGGATACTAGATACAAACCTTTCAGATGCGCTGGTAGAATACCTTGAATGGCCTGATACACTCGCCTACCCCTATGCAGTTAATGCGAACAAAGAACTTATGGAGATTTTCGGGGGAGAAAACTTCATCAAAGGGATTACAATATCTGCACCGGGGTTCTATGCGCCTCAGGGCAGGCACCTGAGACTTGATACATTTGACAGCGAGATAAACAACAAGCTTGCTGAATTCAGCTTTATGGGAAGGACCATAAGCAATTACGAGATGGAGAGTTCAGCCATTTACGGATTGTCAGCTCTTCTTGGACATAAAGCTCTTACGATCTGCATTATAATCGGTAACCGTGTTACCGGAGAGTTTATCAATGATTATAAACCAATAATGAAAGATCTGGCTTTCAGAGTAATGCATATCCTCTGATATTAGTTTGTAAAACGATCTATTATTTTTACTTTTGCTTATATAAAGCAAAAGATAATGTCTAAGAATTCCTTCTCCGAAGAAATGCATGATAATGAAATTGATCTGGTCGATCTTTTCAGAAGATTCGGAAAATCAATAATAAAATTGTTTGCGGCAATCGGGAACTTTCTGCTGGTCTGCATATTTTTTCTAATAAAAAACCTTGGACTATTGATTCTCAGCATCTTCATCGGTGTTGCATTAACATTCCTTGTCAAATGGACTACGAAGCCAGTATATTCCTCCGAAATTACTTTCAGGACAAATGCAGTTACCAATGCTGAAATGATACCATATATCAACAAGCTGAACCAACTGCTAAAAGAAAAGAATCAGCCAGTACTTGCCGCCTCACTCTCACTGCCTGAACAAACTACAAGAAAAATAAAGGATATTGAAGCATTCTGGATTGTTGACAGAAATAATGACAGCATACCGGATTTCGTTGATTATAAAAACAAACACAATGTTTATGATTCAGTTAATGTAAGAATGAAGGATCGGTTTGTTATCAGGGCTTCGGTTTACGATCCGAAAGAATTATCTCTCATCAGGAAAGGAATTGTTTCTTATGTTGAAACCAATCCGTTTTTTCAGGAAAAAAATATTCTGCGATTGAGACAGATTAATGAAATGCTGGTCCGTCTTAATTATGACATAAAACAGCTCGATAGCCTGCAAAAAGTAAAATATTTTGAAGAGACCAGGAACAGACAACCCGGCAAGGATGGCCAGATAGTTTTTCTCCAGGAACAAAAAACCCAGCTGGTTTATGGTGACATTTACAACCTTTACCGGCTGAAACTCTCATATGACCGTGAGAAAGAACTTTATCCGGATATCCTGACAATTCTTAGTGATTTTTTTCAGCCGTTAAAACGGACCAATGGCGGAGTATATTACGGGGGAATAATTATTCCTGTCTGTTTTGGGCTTATGCTGTTCTACCTTGTACTGCACAGGAACAGGAAAAAGCTCAGGGAAATCTATAAAAAATATTAAACAATAGGGTGTCATCAGTGACACCCTATTTTATTTTAAAGCAATAAGTCCTGCAGGGTTGCAGCTCATGTTGCAGATTTTTTTTCGGGCATCGAGAGGATGCAATAGAAGAGCACGAAGAACATTATTCCCCACTGCCTGACAAGAATGGATTCAAACAGCATACAAACTGAAACAATAATAAGGAATGGCACAACCAGATCAGGGTTGCTGATTTTTTTCCTGTTAAGCAGAAGAGTTAAAAGCATCCAAAACAATATCAGTGTCCCGGGTATCCCGTAAGAAAGCTGGGTCTCAAGAAACTGGTTGTGAGCATTGAGACGCATTCGCGCTTCGTTTAGATACCCGTTCTTTTCGTATTCACTTGCCAGAATATCCCTTACATCAGGTCCCAAACCAATGACGGGATTCTTTCCAATCAATTCAGAAGCTGTGAACCATGATAAAAACCTTGGGTCGATTTTCTTAAGATCACCTCCCCCATTTCTGATATTATTTAATAATAAATCGGANNCGGAATTATTATCCATTTTACTTTTAGTCTGCTGAATAACTTCGAGATATAATAGATAAGAATAATTGTCAATATAATATATCCGACCCTTGAGGAAAGAAGAAAGACAGATACAATAAGAAGCGAAATGAGAATGAGTCGCACAGGGTTGCTGATCTTCAGACTATCTCTGAATTCGATGATAAGGACTATTGCAAAGATTGCCTTGATCGAAAAGTAAACCGGGTGTTCAAAGAGCGAAAGCTGGGCAGAACGGAAACGTGACACGGCTGAAAAGTAATCCCCGCTTGTCGCTGAAATTGAAAAATCGATCATGCTGTTGAAAGAAATATGCCCCTCAGCGAATGAAAGACTGTTCCATACTGCCCTGATAAGATTGAAGATGCAGATTACTGCAATCCCAAATACAAATGCCCTGAAAGCTTTAGCTGACTTTTCAGCAAAATAATCAGATATAAATATTGGGAATCCGAATACCGGTATGAGAAGAAACATCAGCTTATCTTCAATGTGTGTCCATTCCGGGTTAAAAAGAAACCATATGAAATTGATCAGAAAATAAGTAATCGGCGGCAGAATGAGCCATAACTTTTTTCTGAATGCTCCAGCCACACGATTGATTTGCTTCAGCCAAATATTAAGTCCAAAGAAAAGAAATGCCCCCATTGCCCAGAGTGACCAGCTTCGTGGAAATGGCATCAGAAAGAGGGTCAGGCAAACAGCATAAAAACCATATTTTTCCAGCCTCTCCTGACAGGAAATGTCTGCAAGCAGATATTTTACCGGGCTTCCCATAAAATATAACTCATGAACCTGTAAAATTATTGATCACTGTTTTTTGTATCTGAGAATTAAAACAGGAACAGACGTCAGTAAAAATGCCAGCAGAGTCAATATAAGTATATCCAATACATCACCCAGATCCTGGAGCAGGAATGCGATAACTACAAAGAGCAGATTCATGGTTAACAATATGATTGTTACACAAGGATGAGAAAATCCAAGTTTTAAAAGGATATGATGGATGTGTCGTTTGTCGGCCTTAAAAGGCGATTTTCCGTTCCACAGCCTCAGTATAAATACTCTCAGGGTATCAAAGAGAGGCACTATAAGAACTCCCACTGCAATCGATGGAGCAGCCTTAAACTGAAAGCCTGAAGGCGCAGTCAGTTCACACTCAAGGAACCTGATCGTCAATACAGCAACAACAAGACCGGTAAGCATTGAACCTGTATCTCCCAAAAAGATTTTGTTCTTACCACCAGATATATTAAATCTGAAAAATGCGATCAGGGCGCCTGCAAGCGAGAATGAAATTATTCCATAAGTTAAATGTCCTGTCAGCAAGAACCATAATCCATAAATCCCTGAAGTAAGAATCCCCACACCTGAGGCCAGACCATCAATTCCATCAATAAGGTTAAACCCGTTTATTAAAAGGACCAGGAGGAATGAAGTAAAAATTACAGCTGACAAAGTGGAAATTCCATCTATTCCCAAAGCATGGTGAAAATCAGTTATCCTGATACATCCAAGCCAAACGATTATCACTGAAGCAATTATCTGACCAAGCAGTTTTTTCCTGGGATCGATGACCAGAATATCATCTTTTATTCCTATTAAGAAGATCACAATGGCTGCACCAAAGAGATATTTAATTTCATCAGCTTCGGAGTTAATAGTAAAGATGACAACAGCCAGTGTGAATCCAGCGAATATTGCTAATCCACCAAGATTCGGTGTTTCGTCGGTATGGGATGAACGATCATTCAGCCTCCCATAAAGCTTCTTAAACTTCGAAATTTTTACAATTGTCGGAATAGAGATCCATGTAAGAATCAGGGCAGTAAAAAAACTTCCAGAAAACCTTGCCCAGACAGGGAGGCTAAAATCATTAAAAAATAAATTAAAGTTCACTTCTGATAGAATACGGAATAAACAATTAGCAGAGATACCAAATTCATGTGAAGTTAATAAAAAAGAGAGGTTTGGAATGAAATTTTCAGTCGAATAGTTTCAATAAATTACTCAGAAGCATTGACAGAAATTTCCTTTAACAGATCAATATATTTCTTAAGGATGTTATCCCAGTTGTATTTGGCAGCTATCATACTATAGCTCAATTCCTTAAAGCGCTCCCGCTCCTTAGTTGTCATTATTTCAATTTCGTTTATCCTATTTCTGCATTGTTCACTAGTGCTGAAGTACAGCTGATTTCCCAGGGTCACCTCCCTGTTGAATTCATTATCGTGGGCTAAAATGATATTATGGCTTCCCATAGCTTCCAGCAGCGAGGGATTTGTTCCACCCACAGAATGTCCATGTATATATGCTTTGCATGAAAACCGTAATGCGTTCAGCTCTTTCCTGTCATAAATTCCTCCAATGAATTTAATTCTCTCTGAACTATACCTGGTGACAAGGCTTTTAACGTGGCTGTTATTCAGAATATTTCCTGCGATCACCAAAGGACAGATTGTAGCTGCATGAGAGTATGCATCGAGAATCATCTCCAGGTTATTTTCAGGTTCGAGCCGGCTTACTATAAGAAAATAGCTGTTCTGCCCGATGCCATATTTATTCAGAACATCGATATCGGAATATCTGTTCTGATATGCTCCATATTCGATTAATCTGATTTTTCGTTCAACACCTTTGTAAGTGCTGATAAAATATCTCCTGATAGAATCAGAATCTACAATAAGATAATCAGAAAACCTGACTGCAAACATTTCCGAAAGCCTCAGATAGCCCTTTTTTGCAACAGACCACTTTTTTCTCCTGTGCTCAAGTCCATCAGGATTGGTAAGGATTATCCTTCTCCTGAAAAAATTAAAAAAATAAAACAGGGAAGCAGCTGTGCTGACAACTATTATAACATCATTATTTCTGATTCCCCATTTAATTCCCTCATAAAAGTATTTCAGGGGACTCTCTGACTTGGAAACTGGGGAAAAATAAAGCTTTACTCCTTTGTATTCATTAAGAGGGTATGAATCTTTATCGCATTGCACGGTAATATCAAAGCCATTCACGGCAAGCAAAGGAGATATTTCTTCTGCAAACGTTTCAAATCCTCCATATTTTGCAGGTATTCCCCGCGTACCAACCAGACCGATTTTCATTTTTGTTTTCAAATACTCAGGGTCAGCTTTTTAAAATTAAATCAGCAAAATCGATTGCTGATTTTCTCCAGCTGAAATTTTGCCTTACAAAGCTAATTTCAGAATCCGGAATACAATTTTTTTCATGAAGTTTCTGAACTATTTTCTTCTTAAGATCTTCGATTGAATAGGGATCGAAGAAACCATCCTTCAGAAAGCTGAAATCTCTCATTGATGTGGTATTGGAACAAAGTACGGGAACTCCGGAGGCAATAGCTTCCAGCGGAGGAATGCCAAATCCTTCTGCCAGTGAAGGATAGATAAAAAGTCTGCAATTCCTGTAAAATGATTTGAGCTCATTGCCGTATGATCCGTCAATAAACCTGACGGTTTCTTTTATTTCCGGAGATAAATCCTTCAGATAAATGTCAAGCAATGGTGCTTTCAGAGTAACACTGCCGATAAATACAAGGTTGTAACCTTCTTTCCATAGATTTAGTTCCACAAACGCTTTCAGCATTAGCACATGATTCTTTCTTGGTTCAATCCGGCTCACATAGAGTAAGTATTTCTCAAGATTAAATCTTTTTTTTATGTCAGGCAATTCTCCAACGGGTTCAAAAAAATCTTCAGCAACTCCATTCTGAATCAGGTGGATATCTTCAGGACTAATCCTGAAGTGCCCTGCAATACTTTGCCGCGCATAATCTGAGACAGTAAGGATATAATCGGCTCTTCGAGCCGACCATTTAAAAAGTAATTTATTGATTACTCTATAAACCGTCGGGAACTGGTCAGGAAAATCCAGGAAAAGGACATCATGAATCGTCAGTATCTCTTTTGAAAGCTTGAACGGAGGAGAAATATACTGATAATGTGCAATATCAATTTTATTCTTCAGGATTAAATAAGGTATGTTGAATGCCATCCTGAGATATTTATTCCTGGTCCGGTACCTTACAAACCTGACATTATTATGGTTGCCGAATTCTTTTTCAAGGTTTTGAACGTCGTACGCTCCAAGAAAGAAGCTTACTGACGGGTTTTGACGTATAAGCTCTATGTACAATTCTTTCAGATACGTCCTGCTCCCCTGCAAAATCCCATCAAAAACATGTGAGTCGACAAAAAGATTCATTTGAACTTAATGTTAAATATTTCAATCTCTGAAACAATTCTATTTCCTGCTTTCTTCAATTATATTCTTGCTTTTTAAAAGACTGAACCCTATTAGATAACCAGTAATCAGGCAGGCTGGATCCAACGCTGATTTATTGTACAACCCGGTAATTACCAGGGTGCATACGAAAGAAGTAACAAGAATTGCTTTTAGAAGCTTATCAGTCTCACCAGATGGATAAATATTGTCTGCAACTCTGAAAGCTACTATGAAGAAAAGTATATACAATAAAAAGCCAAAATAGCCTGTTTTCAGCAGCAATTCGATAAAGCCATTGTGAAATTTAGGGATGTTTGGGTCGTCAATGCCCTGCAGACCTTTGTATCCTATGAGAACAGTCTTGCCAAATCCGAATCCGAAGATCCTTTCCGGGATACTTCCTCGCCTGATTTCAGCCTTCGTTATCCTGGTTTCCAGTCCTCTCCAGTTTTCATTAATCTCCTTGTATGTAGGATTGCTTTTCTCATAAGTAATTTCATTAAATGAGTTCAGGTATTTTTCAGTCATGGCATATATAACAGAATTTCTGTCACTTACATTATGCAAATATTTCAATGCCAGAATTGCCGCAATAATCAGGACCGTTATTATGATTACTGACCTGATGAAGATTTTTACCTTGAATGAGAAAAAATTCTGCATTGCAAGCAAAGAAACCAGAAATGCTAAAAGAACAGATCGTGAGAATGAAAGGATTATTGAAGCCGAAAAAATCACTATAAACACCCACACAGGTATAGCGAGGTTATGCTTAGCATCTGATTTACGCAGAAAAACGATGGTATAAGCTAATGAAAAGGCTTCCAGTAAATTTCCAGGTCCGGTTTTGTACCTGATCCTGTCCAGCACAAGGGAAGCAGGATCGGCTCCGGCAACAAAAACAATTACTTTTATTATATGATGCACTGAAATAAGCAATGATATATATAGCACCAGATGCAGGAAGTCTTTTTTCCCCAGGTTCATCCTGAAAACATATAACCCTGTAAGCAAATAAACAATTGGTTTCGTATAATACCAGATATCCTTACCCATCAGGTAAATCTTGCCTGGTTGCGACATAATATTATGAAACAATGAGCTGATCAGCCCGGTAAGCAGAATGAGAACCAATGGCATGAGAAAGATCAATTCATTTGAGCTAACTTCCGGGTGCTTAAGCATCAGAATAAAAAGAAGCATCAAAGAGGCTATAAATGCCATGCCCGGACTGATAAGGTCTCCTGACAGCAGAATCAGTGAAATAAAAAGAATCAGAAATGATTTTTCTAATGATATTTTACGACTGATTATCAATGATATAATAAATTTCAATAATATTCTTTCACATCTTTACGCCTGTTCTTGGCCTGACAAACCTTGCAGGATTTCCGGCATAGACAGAATCAGTTTCATATATGCCTTTCAGAACAACAGATCCGCCCGCAATAACACATCCGTCACCAATCTCGGCCCCGTCAAGGATCATTGATTTAGCACCGATCCAGCAATTACTTCCTATCTTGATGCCGGTATGCTCCACTCCCTGAAGCCGGATAGGTTTTAAATTGTCGCTAAAAAGGTGATTCTCAGGATGGATTGTTACAAAGTTACCCATGATTGTGTCATCTCCTATGACGACACCTCCTGCGCAACCTATGTGGGAATATGGTCCAATGCCTATATTATTTCCGGTTATAAGACCCTTGCCCAGATGTTTAAGGCTTCCTGTTCCTTCGATAATTGTCCTGACACCTATATTTACATTCTCCCCGAATACAAGACCTTCATATGACAGCCCGTCAATAATGCAACCATCATTAATTGTAAAACCATTGCCAAATCTTATCGATCGCCTGCATCTTATCCTGACTCCTCTTCCGACAAAGCATGTCAGCTTAAATCTACCAAATCTAAAGTAACCTCTTAAAAGCATTATTATTCTTCTCAAAAAAGTTTTCATCAGGTATCCTGAAGGCACATGAACATCGATGATATATTCTTCGCTCTTGTACCGGCTAACCAGCTTATTTACCAGCTTTCTCATGAAATACTATTTGGGGTTTAATAATGAAAGTCTCCAGCAAATTTATATAATAAAGAAATTTCAAAACGCTTAAGAAGGGGAATCCTGCATTGCAGTAATTCTTCCAGTAATAGGTTTTACTTTCCAGGAGTATCCGGTGCTTCTGAAATATTGAATATTTAGTGTTTATGGAATATTCCTGGAAATGATTATAGAAAATACCCTGAATAAGGTAATTGTTCTTGTTAATCTTTTTGACTTTGTGACCAAGAAGTGTTTCTTCATAGTAGAGGAAAATATTTTCATCAAAGTAACCGGCTTCTTTAAAAGCGGATGATGAACCCAAAAAGAATGAACCTGCAAGGCATTCGACATTCAGCGCTGATTTATCATTAATTCCGATACTGTAATAGAATTTTTTCAGATAGAAATAGCCAAGCAGCTTTAGTAAATATGTCGAAGACAGGATTTCCTTCATTTTATCAGGAAGTTTCCATGCATAATGAACTTTGCTCAGTTTCCCGTTAACCAGCATCACAGGAGCTATGAATGCCACATTCTTTAGCTTTCTGTATTCCTCAGTAAGTTGTTTTAAAAGAAAAACATCTTCAAATTCAATATCGTTATTCGAAATGAGGATAAATTCGCATCCTGATTTTTCAAGGAAATGAATTCCAAGATTGTTTCCTCCCGAATAGCCAGTATTGGATATATTTCTGATCAGGCTGATCCCGGTATTGTCCCGGAATTCCCCTTGCAGTCTTGAAAAGCTGTCATTGTCTGAATCATTGTCTACAACTGCAATGGTAAGATCGACAGATAATTGTTTTCGAAGGCAGTTGTTAATATACTTAATTGTATCATTAAAATTGTTATAGTTTACAATAACCACCCCAATTTTCGGCTTAGCCTCTTGTGAAGAATTATCAGGCACGTGATTCGGTATTAGGTAATTCCTGTAAAACAGGAATGAAATTTACAGAAAAAAAAGGTCTTTCTAAATAAGGAGGGCCCTGCGGCATATAAAATATGAATAAAAGGATATGAAAAGTTCGACTGCAATTACTATAACTCCCAGCTGGTAAACTCCGATGCATTTTAAAACAATCAGGCAAGCGACAAGAGCCAGATACATTAGAAGGCCAAAGAATCGCATTTTTGCGTATTCGTTCTTTATCCCGAAATTAATCATGATAATATCGCCATAAAAGATGCTGATTGAAATTGGAAGAAGTGAAAAAGATAGTATCCTGAGAACATTAACCGAAACAATATTGGCACTTCCTGTGAAGAAGCTGATTATGGGGAATGAGAAAATGCAGACAGCAATAATAATGACAATAGTAAATAAGATGGTGCCGTACATCATCTTTTTAAGGAATGAGATATTCCTGTCCTTTGCAAACTTTGGGAAAAATGCCTGACTCAGTACAGAGAATGGAACTTTTATGACATTAATGATTTTCTCAGCAACATCATAATAGGCAACCTGCGACATTCCGAGGAAAGTACCTACAATTATCCTGTTGGCATTTGAATATACCTGGGTAGAAACATTCGACAGGAAATAAAGAACGTTATCAGACAGGTACGATTTAAGCGTAGACAATGGACTGAAACTGAACCTGACCGAATGTTTACTGAATACAATGAAGAGAGCAATTATGGCGCCTGACACGGTTCCGGCACCGATTATCAGAGGATATCTGAAATAATCGTGCGATTCCCTGATAAACACAAAAACCAGCGCAGTTGACAACAGGCGTGTTGAAACGTTAATAAAAGTTATATATTTCATTTTTTCCAATCCCTGGAAATACCAGAGTGGGAAAACCGCTTCGCTCAGGCATGCCGTCATTGAAAGTATATAAAGGATCCTGTAATTTCTAAAGCTGTCTATGAATACAGTCAGGAAGTACATTAAAACCAATGCTATAATGAAGAAAGAGAATTTAATCACCAGCACTGAGGATACTATTTCGCTGACTTTTAGGTTATTATCACGATTTATCGAAATATCGCGTGTTGCAGTGAGGTTAAATCCAAAATTTACAAAAATCGAAAAATAGTATACTATAGCCTGGGCAAAGACCACCAGCCCGTAATAATTCCTGCCCAGGATTCTGAACAGATAGGGTAAAGTTATCAGGAAGAGCACCAGGTTGGCCGCCTGTAGAATGCTAAGGAACGAAAAATTCTCAATCAGAATCTTATTCTTCAGAAAGCCGGATCCGAGATTTTTCAATTTCTGCATTATTTGTAACATTTGTTACAAATTCTTCAAGTACCATTCGACTGATTTTTCCAGGCCTTCACGGACATTATGTGTTGGAGCATAACCCAGGAGCTTTTTAGCTTTTTCGATAGATGCCAGAGAATGAGGGATATCTCCTGCCCTTTCAGGTCCGTATGAAGGTTTTATTTTCAAAATATCCTTGTCGAATCTGCCTGCGATAACCTGAATATACTCAAAAAGCTGGTTGAGTGAAGTTCTTTCACCGTAAGCCACATTGTATATCTGGTTGACAGCTTTCTGACTGGTTACGATTGCGGCTAAGTGATTTGCCTGAACTACGTTATCGATATAGGTAAAATCGCGTGAGAATGTACCGTCGCCGTTTATCAGAGGGGATCCATGCTTCATAAACGTTTTCACAAATAGTGGGATCACGGCTGCATAAGCTCCGTCAGGATCCTGATGCCGTCCGAAAACATTAAAGTAGCGCAGACCAATGACTTCAATGCCGTATGTTTTAGCAAAATTTGAAGCATAAAGCTCATTGACATATTTGGTAATTGCATATGGCGATAACGGTGACCCGATCTTATCTTCAACTTTTGGCAAATCAGGGTGATCACCATATGTTGAAGAGCTTGCAGCATAAATAAACCGTTTCACACTGGCTTCCTTAGATGCAAAAAGCATTTTAACGAATCCTCCGATATTTACGTCAGTCGTTGTTACAGGGTCTTTAATTGATCGGGGAACTGAACCGAGAGCAGCCTGGTGAAACACATAATCGATGCCTCTGACAGCATTCTCGCAATCACTGTAATTGCGGATGTCTCCCTCTATAAGCTGAAAACCCGGATTTGTAATAAAATCTTTCAGATTCACTCTCTTGCCGGTTGAAAAGTTATCGAGACAAACAACATTATTGCCGTTTAGCAATAATGATTCAACAAGGTTGGAACCAATGAAACCGGCTCCTCCGGTAACCAGCACTTTACAGTTCTTTAATACTTTCTCCATCTGTTAATAAAATAACAATAGTTATTAATTCAGAAGCCCAGTCAAACTTTTTAAAACATCATCATTATTTCCTTCAGGATGAATTCCGCTGTTTTCCCGTCACCATAGAAGCCCGGGTATTCAAGATCCGAACCATCATTCATGAATCTTCTAAACTCATTCCTGATCTTCTCAGGATCGGCATCAACCAGTACTGCAGTTCCATTATTAACAAGCTCGATCCATTCAGTTTCTTTTCTCAGCACAAGGCATGGCTTCCTGAAGAAATGTGATTCCTTCTGAACGCCTCCGGAATCTGTAATTATAAACTTTGATGTTTTTTCAAGCAGAGTCATTTCAAGAAATGAAACCGGGGGGACTATGGTTATATGCTTACATGCCAGCAATTCATTATAAAGCCTTTCAAGTCTTGTTTTCAGAGAGATTATTGTACGTGGGTGGAGCGGCATTATAAATTTTATCAGGAACTCTTCGGATAATGATTTGAGTGTTGTGAGTATTGCCTCGAGACGTACGATATTGTCCGTATTTACCTCGCGGTGTATTGTCACAAGAATGAAGTTATCCCTCTTAACAGAAAGCTCATTGAGAATTGCTGCCCTCTTTTTTTCTGCAAGCTGTGCAAAGAAAAGAGTATTGTCGTACATTATATCTCCGCTAAGGTATATCTTGGGATTATCAAGAGTATAGGGAGGAGCGTTCTCTGGTCTGAAGCCTTCATGCATAAGGTTCTTAAAAGCTGCATTGGTTGGAGCAAACAGAAGAGTTGATGAATGGTCGCTCATGATCCGGTTAAGCTCTTCGGGCATGTTTTTATTGAAAGAGCGAAGTCCAGCTTCGATATGAATAACCGGAAAATGAAGCTTTGAAGCTGCCAGTGCGCCGGCAAGAGTAGAATTAGTATCGCCATAAAGAATAACACAATCAGGTCTTTCTTTAAGCAATATATCTTCAATCCCGGTGATCATCATTGAAGTTTGTCGTCCGTGTCTCGCTGATCCGACACCCAGGTTATAATCAGGTTTATGTATTTCGAGCTCATCAAAAAAAACACCTGATAATTCCTTGTCATAATGCTGGCCTGTATGCACAAGAATCTCAGTTATTTTATCTGCATAAAAGTTGCTTATAGCCCTGCTGATTGCCGAAGCTTTAATTATCTGTGGCCGTGCACCCACAATGTTTAGAAGTTTGATATCTGGCATTAATAGATATTATTCCATTTATTCAAAGTTAACAAAATATCTAATCTGATAATTTCTGTAAAATAAAAAGGGCATCTCATTTAATGGATGCCCTGAATTATCTCGTGTTTAATTATTTCGCATAATTCACAGCTCTTGTTTCCCTGATGACAGTGATTTTAATCTGTCCGGGGTATGTCATCTCATTCTGTATCTTCCTTGCAATTTCAAAGGAGAGATTTTCAGCTTCTTTATCTGTGACCTTTTCGGCGCCTACAATGACCCTAAGTTCCCTGCCGGCCTGTATTGCATATGTTTTCATTACGCCCGGATACTGAAGGGCAAGCGATTCCAGTTCTTTCAAACGCTTGATATATGATTCCACAACTTCCCTCCTTGCACCTGGTCTGGCGCCGGAGATGGCATCGCAAACCTGGACAATTGGTGCAATCATAGTTGTCATTTCCGTCTCATCATGATGTGATCCGATGGCATTGCATATTTCCGGTTTTTCCTTGAATTTTTCAGCCATTTTCATACCAAGTATAGCGTGTGGCAGTTCCGGTTCATCGTCAGGTACCTTACCTATATCATGAAGCAATCCAGCTCTTTTCGCCAGTTTTGGATTGAGTCCCAGTTCGGCTGCCATTATAGAGCACAGGTTTGCAACTTCACGTGAATGCATAAGGAGGTTCTGGCCATAGGATGAACGGTACTTCATTTTTCCTATAAGCCTGATAAGTTCCGGGTGAAGACCGTGTATGCCAAGGTCTATAGTGGTTCTTTTGCCTACTTCCAGTATCTCTTCTTCGACCTGCTTTCTCGTTTTCTCTACAATTTCTTCAATTCTTGCAGGGTGTATCCTTCCATCTGTTACAAGCTGGTGAAGTGCAAGTCTGGCCACTTCACGCCTTATCGGGTCAAACGCAGAAAGCACAATTGCCTCAGGGGTATCGTCAACGATTATTTCGACTCCGGTAGCTGCCTCAAGAGCGCGGATGTTTCGGCCTTCCCTGCCAATGATCCTTCCCTTCATTTCATCTGATTCAATATGGAAGACAGTAACGGCATTCTCAATTGCATTTTCAGCAGCAACACGTTGAATTGTCTGAATCACAATTCTTTTTGCTTCCTTATTGGCAGTCATTTTGGCTTCATCAAGTATTTCGTTGATGTATGACATTGCACCCGTTTTAGCCTCTTCTTTCAGTGAGTCAATAAGGTGATTTTTTGCCTCTTCGGCAGAAAATCCTGAAATGGATTCAAGTTGTTCGACCTGCTGCTTGTGAAATTTTGAAAGCTCTTCATTTTTCTTTTCAACCATTTCAAGCTGAGAATTAAGGTTCTCGCGGATAACATCGGCCTCGTTCTTCTTCCTCTGTGTCTCCTCAAGCTTTTGAGAGAGTGTAAGTTCTTTCTGTTTAATCCTGTTTTCAGCCTGAGTTATCCTGCTGTTTTTTTCGTTGATTACTTTTTCATGCTCGGTTTTTAACTGGAGAAACCGCTCCTTTGCCTGCAGTATTTTCTCTTTTCGAATTACTTCAGCCTCGGCTTCAGCCTCCGCAATTATTTTCTTGTTCTTGCTGCTGAACGCTTTTTGCCATACAATGTATGAAAGGCCGAAACCAAGCAAAAGCGCGGCTGCTGAGAATAATATCGTCAGCCCGTTTATTGTCGTTATCAATAGTGTCATCATTTGTTCCTTTAAGTATATATTAATAAAAAACCCGCAAAGTTCCTTCAGCTTTTATAAAACCCCATATCATAAATGGCTGGAGCTACTAATCCGGTTTGAACGTCCACTGTTCCGCCAGCTGGCGGAAACCCGACGAATCGGGATGAGGCCTG
>PMBC01000108.1:0-4080 GCA_003152835.1 Bacteroidales bacterium
CCGTTTGACAAGCTTAACAGGAAGATCGGCAATGTCGACAAGGTGCCGTTAATTGCTGAGATAATGCCTACCAGGTGGACTTATGAAGCATTAATGGTTTCACAGTTTAAGGATAATAAGTACAGCCAGGTCGTTTATGATGAAGATAACGAAACATACTTTATCCTTCAGAAGAAGATAAGTGAAGCTGATTTCAATAAGGTATACAGGATCCCCGAGCTGAGGAAAGCACTTGAAATAAGCCGTTCTGAGTACAGGAACAATCCCAGGAATATCGGTAACCAGCAGGAACTCCTGTTAAAAAAGCAATCCCGGGCTTTCAGCAGGCTAGAGCTGCTTTCAAATGAACTCTTATCATTCTCGCAGATTTATGGTATTTATCCTTTCAAATATTCAAAGTACCTAACTCCCTATGAGTTCAATCTGGTCATTGCGGATTCCGTGTCGGTTTACCTGAACAAGATGGATGATATGTTCAGCAAATTATCAAATTCGGCCAGCGACAGGCGTGACAGGTTTTATAATGCAAATGATAAAATCCTGAATCAGCTCCGAAACGATTATTATAATTTTAAGCTGGAGGAAATTGTCACAAAATATTATGAAAGAAAGAAAATACTTCTCTACAAAAATGCCCTGGTTCAAAATACCGATCCGATTTATCTTGATCCGACGAGAAGGGGAATCTTTGGATACAGGACACATTTCTATGCACCTTCAAAATATTTTTTGGGTATAAAAACCGATACTTTCTTCTTCAATATTACACTCGTTCTGCTCAGCACAATAATTCTTTACCTGGCTCTCTATTACGAACTTCTGGCCAGGGCAGTCAGGTTTATTGAAAAATTCCGGTTCCGTAAACAATTATTTATGCCATTGGTAAGCTGATTTTTTATATTTTTGTATTAATTAATGAATCATCCTGATGAAAGGAAAGGCTCTCTTAATATTGCTTATAACCGCTTTTGTCTGTTTCTCGTGCAAGAATTCCACAAAAAAGAATTCTGAATTTGTCTTCCCGGTAGCTGATTCAGTTCCTGTGGGAGAAGCCGAAAAACTTAGTGCTGAGGCAATCGCGGAGATTTCCAAGAATATCTCATCCCCTGTAGAGATCGCCAATCTGCTCCAGGTGATGGCTGTACCATTTTCCCCCGATTATCTTGCCTCGACAATTAATCCGAACCAGCAGGCAACGGCATTCGCCAAAGCATTGTCGCTTGGGATTCTTGGCGCTGATCTCGGTTATCTTAATATGTACGAGAAGACCGGATCGTCACTCGATATCCTTTCCTCAATTAAAAAACTCGCGGAAGGTATAAGGGTTGGACAGTTTTTTGATTTTGAAACCATAAAACGGCTATCGCTCAATAAGTCCAACCTCGATTCATTGCTGTTCCTCTCAATTGATTCCTATGACAAAATCGACAAATATCTCCGCGATAATGACAGGGGACAGCTTTCAGCATTGATGATAATCGGAGTATGGATCGAAGGCCAGTATCTTGCCACCCAGGTAGTCAGGGAGTATCCTGATTCCATGCTGAGGGACCGTATCGGTGAACAAAAGATAATCCTGAATGATCTTATAATGCTTGCCAGCCCGTATTGCAGCAAAGACTCTGAATTCAATTCCTTATGCAGGAATCTCCAGGATATAAAAGAAACATACAGGGACATAAAAATTACATATACTATCGGTGAACCTGTAAGTGTTGAAAAGGATGGAGCACTCATTGTCACCCAGACCGAGACAAGCAAGGTGGATATGACAAAAGAACAGTTAGCGAGTATTATTGATGTTACCAAGAATATCCGTAATAAACTAATTATAAAATAATTAGTATGAAAAAATATTTCTTCACACTCCTGTTTCTGCTAGCAGGCGGAGTTCTGATCCACGGTCAGACTTCCGATCCGCTGGTAACCAGCTGCGTATTGAACGCAGGCCCAAATTCAAAATATCTGAAAGACTTCAGGATCCAGCTTGGAAAAGCACCATCGGGAGCCGATCTCAGGTATAAAGCACAAATGTCGCTCTGGAAAAACACAAATTATAAGTTCACTCAGTGCAACGCCGATGATTCAAAAGGCAAACTCATTCTCACTATCAGGGATGATGCAAATAAAGTAATACTTAGTTCCTTTGATCAGAAGTCGAAGAAAATCTATCCGTATATAGAGTTTATCTGCAAAAAAAGCGGAATTTATACACTCAACTATGATTTCCTTGACGGCCAGTCCGGATCTGCTGTCGGAGTCGTTTCAATGGTAAGGTGATCTTCAGAATATGGAAAAAATCTGAACAAGGAGCACCAGAAGAAACAAGAGGGAAAAAACAATCTCAGCAAAAATTTTCTTTTTTTCAAATATAAAATAGTGTGCCAGGGTATAACAGGCAGGGATGCCTGCAATCCAAACTATTTCAACCGAAACCGAAGGCACAAAAATAAATAACCCAACAGAAATTGTGAGAGACCACAGGAGGAGAGAAAACGTCTTCCTGGATTTTATTTTTTTTGAATTCATCCTCATTGCCAGGAAGCCAGTACTTAACAGTATAACTAATCCTGAATATATGAGAAGTATTATTGTAAGCCTTGTAAACGCGGGCCCTGTTACCTTTTCGAAAAGATTGTCCCTTATATCTGCTAGCAATAAACCTAAATCTTTCCCAAAAACATAGTAAAGACCTGCAGTAAGGATAAAAGGAGCTGCCAGCCCAAGCAGTGAAATTATTATCTCCTTAAAATTGCCTGATCTTAAAAGAAGTATCCCTGCTACCAGCAGGACTCCAAACCAGATCATATCCGAATAAAAAAGTGTTCCGATGCTGATGAAAATGCCAGCATCAAAAAAATCATATGCGGTCCCCGGCTTTCTGTATGAATCCATGATGCGTTTCATTGCCAGCATAAGGAAAACAGAAGCAGGCAGTACAGGATTCAATACCTGGTACTGAGGAAAAATCGCTATGAATAAGATGTAGAAGTATGCAGGAAGAAATGTTCTTTCATTTATAAAAAAAACGGATGTGTTGAAGTTCACGAGGAGAAACAGCATAAAGCAAAAGAGCAGGAGAGTAAAAATCTCCCTGTTCAGTGGATTGATTCCGNNCTGGCAATTGCGGATGTATAAATGATCCAGCCCAAAATACCCCGATTGCAACTATTAAGAGGAAAAGTGCACCAAGGCCTGTTCCCCTGAGAAGTTTTAATAACATTAATCTTATAAATCAAATCCTATATCCGGCCTGAAATACATATAATCGAACCTCAGTAAACGGGCATTCCTGTAAGAACCCTCAAGAGCTTCTTTCATAGTCTTACCGTTAGAGGTCACTGCAAGCACCCGTCCGCCTGACGTAACTACACTTTCACCAGATATTTTTGTGCCTGCATGAAATACGACACAATCACCAGTCCTTTCTAATCCTGAAATTACATACCCCTTTTCATAGTTGCCCGGGTAACCTCCGGATACCAGCATTACTGTTGTAAAATAATTGTCGCTGGTTTCAAGATGCCTCTCTGAAAGATCACCTTCAGCAACTCCCTCCAGGAGATCAAAGAGATCTGATTTGATCCTGGGTATCACAACCTCGGATTCAGGGTCGCCAAGCCTTGCGTTATATTCAATGACATAAGGATCCCCATCGACATTTATAAGGCCAAAGAAAATAAATCCCTTATACAATATCCCATCTTCCGATAATCCCTTCATGGTGGGATCGATGATCCGGACTTTCACCTTATTCATGAACTCCCTTCCGGCAAATGACACAGGCGAAACGGCGCCCATCCCCCCGGTGTTCAGCCCTGTGTCGCCCTCCCCGACTCTTTTATAATCCTTTGCTTCAGGAAGCAGTTTATATGAATGCCCATCAGTGATAATAAACACTGAGAGCTCTATTCCTTTTAAAAACTGCTCAATAACCACCTTATTCCCGGCTGTTCCGAATTTACCTTCAAGTATATCACTTACCTCCTTTTCCGCTTCTGCCAGATCGTCGATTATAAGTACCCCTTTCCCTGCTGCAAGCCCGTCAGCCTTTATAACGTAAGGCGCTTTAAGGCTTCT
>PMBC01000108.1:4119-7397 GCA_003152835.1 Bacteroidales bacterium
GAAACAAGCGGAGCTTCAGGACCTACAATAACCATCTTAATATCGTTCTCCCTGACAGCCTTCCTTACAGCTGCAAAATCTTCAGGATCCAGCGGCAGATTGGTCCCGATTCCTGCTGTTCCGGCATTACCCGGACCAATAAAGATCCGGTTAATCTTTTTGCTTTTAGAAAGTTTCCATGCCAGGGCGTGTTCCCTGCCGCCGGATCCCAGGATAAGAATGTTCATTCTTCAGGTTGTTAAGGTATCCAAATGTAATATTTCAATCTGAAAAATAAAACCGGTACATGTACAAGTTTATTAATCGGCTATGGGAGCACAAACCGATAGCCGTTTTTTATTGCTGAATCGAGGAATTCACTAAGCAGAGTGTTTGAAGATGAACCTGGTCTGTCATGAAGTACAATCAACGATCCATTTCTTACCTTACGCCTTAGGACAAGCAACGATCTGGCAGCTCCGAAATCAGGATCAAAATCATAAGCCATCAAATCCCAGAAAACAATTTTAAATTTTTTACAAAGCAGTTTATATTGTGAATATGTGATCCGTCCGTAGGGAGGGCGAAAATAGCTGCCCGGGAGGAAGCGGGAAGCATGATTTACATCTTCACAATAATCTTCAGTATTTGTTTTCCATCCATTGGCATGAGCGAAACCGTGGTTCCCCGCAATGTGGCCCTCTTCTTTAATCTTTTCAACCAGGAAAGGGTACTTTTCTGCAGCTTGTCCATTGCAGAAAAATATTGCTTTCACATGATATTGATCAAGTATATCAAGCAGCTCAGGAGTAGTGGCAGGATCAGGCCCATCGTCAAAGGTGAGACAAAGTATCTTTTCGGTTGTCTTAATCCTGAAAAGAGCTTTCGGGTAAAACCAGCCGGCAAAGAAACATGGCCTGAAAAGCCTTATGGTCATTTATTTGCGCGATAAAGCTGATTATAATATTTATTGATCAATGGTTCAACGCTTTTTGTCAGTGATTCCAATTTCATTTTCACCGACATATTATAAATATCAAGAAGGGCCTGCATATTGATGCCAGTGGAATAATCAAGACCGAAACGCTGGTTGCCTCTGAGTCTGACCACATACTCAAGATACTGGGCTGCATAATCTGTAATATTATCGAGAAGCTTCAAACCCTCATCGCTTTTACCTGCCCTGATAAGGTCCTCTGCAAGCACAATTGAGAAATAGTCATGCGGCAGCTTTTCTGCCGGAACAATTTCCAGTCCCCTTTGGATAGCTGCAATAGCTCTCACGGTGTCGCCGGCCTCGAGCATTGCATTCCCAAGGTTCCCGAAAAGCCTTCTGAAGTTGACAAACATCCGGCGGTTGTTTTCATCAAGATAAACAGAAGGATCAGCAGCATTTCCCCATTTGAACTTATTCATCATGTTGTCGTACATGACATCAGGGTCGATGGCTCCATAATCGCCAGGATCTGATCCTTCAGTTTTGACAGGAGCTATCCTGTACGCCAATCCTTCCTCGATAAAATATTTTTGAAGACCCTTATACTGGTCTGAAGGAACAGTGGTTGAAATATAGACTGGCCGCTTCCATCCATTTGTCGATAAAAGATCCATGATGGCAAGATCGCCTTTATAAGCATAGTTATCGGAATATTCCCAGATCATCGGACTTACCATCTTATTCCTGAAACGGCTGCTGACAGTTCCATTTGCAAGAACAAGCGCTGTGTCAACCGGAATTTCAAATTTATTTGTTGGCAGGTAATTCATATAATCGCCCTGACCGGTTCCGTCGATCAGGTATTTCTTGTCATCCTGCCCGGCAAACTGTACTACATCTTTAATGTCGACAGGTTTATTTATCCTGTTATTTACGGGAAGCTGGGTTCTTGTTCCTTCGACATATTTTTCCGATGCCAGTGTTAATGGCAGCGGGTCGGATTTGAATGCTTTCTGCCTCATCATATCAATNNATTCCAAGTACGTCCTGAACACACCAGACGGGAAATGAATCGTTATCTCCGTAAGTGAATAAAATGCTGTTTGGCGCACAGGATTCCAGATAATTGGCACCAATATCGCGGGCGGTGTATCTTCCGGATCTGTCGTGATCGTCCCAATTCTGGTCGGCCAGAAGAACCGGACATGCAGCCAGAAGAAGTGCAAAGGTCACGGCAGCTGAAGTATTATGCTTAAGAAATTTACTTAACATTTCGTGAATTTGCATGAATCCGAATCCGATCCAGATGGCAAATGCATAGAATGAGCCGGCATATGCATAATCACGCTCCCTTGGCTGATTGGGACTCTGGTTCAGGTAAAGAATAATGGCGAGGCCGGTCATGAGAAAGAATGTAAGCACAAGGACAAAACCGTTCCTGTCTTTCTTATACTGCCACATCATGCCAGCAATCCCAATAATGAGAGGAAGGAGGTAATACTTGTTGTTGGCAGGATTCTTTTTCAGATCTGCCGGAAACTCATCAAGGTTACCAAGACGAGCTTCATCAATGAAACTTATTCCGCTTATCCAGTTGCCATGGATCTTATTGCCGTCGCCCTGAATATCATTTTGCCGGCCGGCAAAATTCCACATGAAATACCTCATATACATAAATCCAATCTGGTACCTGACGAAAAACAGGAGGTTTTCCCCGAAAGTAGGGCAAACAATTGTTTCCTTTCCGGAGCCGGTGCTGACAGAATATTTTCTGCCATCGACTTTTCCCCAGTATTTATATGATGCCTCATGATCTGGCTCCTGGCTGAACATTCGTGGAAATATTGTCTCAAACTCCTGGTTATATACATATTCCGGCCTGTAATATGGCTTATACTTCCCATCTATCTTATTGTAGCCCGCAAGCACTTTCTTTACATCTGTCACAGGCGCAGAATAATAGTTTCCGAAGAACTTGGGGGAGCTGCCATACTGCTGCATATTAATGTAGTAGGATAGGGAAAATACGTCGGAAGGGTTATTCTGGTTCATAGGAGGTCTGGCAGAAGATCTAATCATGATCATTGCATAAGAAGAATAACCTATCATTATCACTGCAAGGCAGGTGATTATATAATTGAGTATCACCCTCCTGCTCCTTAGCGAATATCTGATGCAAATAACTATTGCTGCAATTATAAAAGCCACAAAGATCAGCAACCCGGTGTTATATGGCAATCCGAAAACATTCACGAAGAGGAGTTCAAACCATCCGGCAACGGCAGGAGCTCCCGGCATGAGGACAAAAACCATTATCCACAGAAGGAAGACTGCGAGTAACAAAGTTTTAATGAATCCCTTT
>PMBC01000156.1:0-862 GCA_003152835.1 Bacteroidales bacterium
ATGGGTGCATATAACATGTTCAGGGACTATCCATGCTGCGCAAACCCGATACTTTACGGGATTCTCAGGAATGAATGGGGTTTCAAAGGCTATATTGTTTCGGATTGCTGGGCTGTATCGGATTTTTATAAGTTCACTCATTATGCAAAAGACCCGGCCGAAGCTGCTGCGCAGGCTTTAAAGGCTGGAACCGACCTTGAATGCGGAGTCGATTATAAAAACCTGGTTGCTGCAGTTGAGAGAGGCTTACTCACTGAAGCCGATATTGATGTTGCCATAAAAAGGATTTTCACAGCCCGTTTTAAGCTCGGCATGTTTGATCCCGACGAAATGGTTCCCTATGCTCAGATACCTTTCTTTGTAAACTGTTCTGATTACAATAATTCACTTGCACGAAAAGCCGCTCAGGAATCGATGGTCCTGCTGAAGAACAACGGAAACCTGCTTCCTCTTAATAAAGAGATAAAAACAATTGCAGTTATAGGTCCTAACGCAGATAATTTTGAATCCCTGATAGGCAATTACAATGGAATTGCCAGGGACCCGGTGACAGTTTTAAAAGGAATTACAAATAAGGTCACACCCGATACAAAGGTGATTTATGCAGAAGGCTGCGACCTGGCTGAAGGCATTTATAATCTTACTGTTATACCTTCAAGATATCTTCAGACGCCTGATGGTAAAGAGGGTGCTTTCGGCGAGTACTTCAATAACAGGGATATGAAGGGAGAACCTGCATTTACCAGGGTTGACGACCAGGTGAATTTTTACTGGGAGCATTTCTCTCCCAGAAGTGATCTTCCTGATGATGATTTTGGTGTAAGGTGGACAACTTATCTTGTTGCTCCCGAAACCGGTACGT
>PMBC01000156.1:887-7809 GCA_003152835.1 Bacteroidales bacterium
AGGCCGCGTACAGATATGCTGCAGAAGGCATTAGATGCTGCGAAGGAAGCCGATGCAGTAGTCCTGGTTCTTGGTCTCTCGCAGAGACTTGAAGGTGAGGAAATGAGCATTAAAATAGATGGCTTCCTGGGAGGTGACCGCACAAACCTTAACCTGCCGGCAACTCAGGAAAAGCTTCTGTATGAAGTGACGGCCACAGGCAAGCCGGTTATTGTAGTTCTGATGAATGGAGGTGCACTTTCTGTCAACAGCGCCCAGGCAAAGGCTTCAGCTATACTTCTTGCAGGATATCCCGGTCAGCAGGGTGGCAACGCGGTTGCTGACGTTCTCTTTGGCGATTATAACCCCGCCGGAAGGCTGCCTGTTACATATTACAAATCAATCGACCAGATACCTGCTTTTGAAAACTATGATATGACAGGTAAAACCTACAGATTTTTTAAACTGGAGCCTCTGTATCCTTTTGGCTATGGACTTAGTTATACTACATTCTCGTACAGTAACTTATCAATTCCTGAAAAGCTCGTGGCAGGGGCCCATGTGCCTGTTAAAGTAACTGTCACAAATACAGGCAGAACAGGGGGTGACGAGGTTGTGGAACTATACCTCTCCGATGAAAAGGCATCGACACTGAGACCAATCCGCCAGCTTGAAGGATTCACGAGGATCACTCTTAAGCCCGGAGAAAGCAGGGAAGTCCAATTTAATCTGGAGCCAAGGCAGTTCTCGATAATAAACAATAAAGACAAAAGAGTTATTGAACCCGGATACTTTACAATTTCAGTTGGCGGTAAGCAGCCTGGCTTCAATGGTTATCTTGATCCTTCCTTCACTCAAGTCGTAACAGGAAGGATCAAGCTTACTGGCAAGGAAATCCCCTTCAGTAACTGATCTGTGAATTATTTTTTGATCAGGCGATATGCTTTTACCGTGTGGGGAGCAAGGTCGGTATAAACAGCCGTCTCCTTGAGAACCAGATCTTTATGTTCCCAGAGATCTCTTACACGGTAGTTTTCAATAGGCAATGGTTCTGAACCTGACCTCCGGCCTGCACTTGCTTTTGCAAGAAGGGAAAAATCAACGAGGACAGTTTTCTTTTCATCACTCTTATTCAAAAGGCATATAGCTTTTTCGCCGTTTGCCAGAGGTTTCATCCATATCTGGTAATCGCCATTGTCACGGTAACAAACAGCCTGACGACCCAGTGAATCCTGGTTGAGTGCAATGACCTCCTTGTTCATGAGTATGGATTTAGTTTCAGGAGACATGCTCTGAAGATCATTTCCTGCCATCAGGGGGCTTGCCAGCATGCACCACAGGGTGAAGTGAGTCTTGTATTCTTCAGTCGTCATCCCGCCATTGCCGACTTCGAGCATGTCAGGGTCGTTCCAGTGTCCTGGACCTGCATACCTGGCGAGATCTTTCTGTAAATCGAAAATTTTGATCATGCTGTTCCACGAATCGCCGATATCTCCTGTTGTACGCCATAGATGACCTGTAGTGCCGGCCCATTCCCATGGTTTATTGCTGCCCCATTCACAAATGCTGAAAACTATCGGTCTGCCAGCTGCATAAAGAGCATCACGCATGTTCGTATATGAAGATTTTGCATCCTGGGTGCTTGAGTTGCACCAGTCATATTTTAGATAGTCAACACCATAGTGGGCGTATGTGCGTGCATCCTGGTACTCATGGCCGAGACCTCCTGGGCGCCCCTGGCATGTTGCCTCGCCTGCGCAGGAATAGATGCCGAATTTAAGTCCTTTTGAATGGATATAATCAGCCACATATTTCATTCCGTGGGGGAAGCGATCCTTATCGGCCACTATCTCACCATTCTCATCGCGCGATACCTGCCAGCAATCGTCAATAACGATATACTCGTAACCGGCATCTTTCATACCGCTGCTTATCATGGCATCGGCCATCTGCATTATCAGACTCTCACTGACATCGCAACTGAATTTATTCCAGCTGTTCCATCCCATGGGAGGGGTTTTGGCTAACTGGTCAAACTTCTGGGCAGAGATATTGAAAAACAATAAGACTGCAGCAAAAAACATTATACATCTTTTCATAACACAGGATTTGATATTTTTTAAGATAGGTCAGAACAAATTTATCATCATACTGATAATTATCAAAGGATTTTCAGGAATAGATGGACAGGTAAATCTTAAAAATCCTTAANNAAAAACAGGGGCAGGTTGTTTTCTCATTTGATTAATTAATTTTGTCAATACAGCTTATATATAAGAGATGCAGCAAGAAAACCATCTACTTCAAAAAAGGGTAAATCTGTTCGACGGAGTATCTATAGTTGCCGGAGCAATGATAGGATCCGGGATATTTATCGTGAGTGCCGATATTGCAAGGAATGTCGGATCACCCGGATGGTTAATGGTGGTATGGCTCATAACCGGAATAATAACGGTTATCGGAGCATTGAGCTATGGTGAACTGGCTTCGATGATGCCACATGTAGGAGGACAATATGTGTACCTTAAGGAAGCTTATCATCCACTCATTGGATTCCTGTTCGGATGGACGACCTTCCTGGTCATTCAGTGCGGCTCAATTGCAGCAGTAGCGGTGGCATTTGCTAAATTCAGCGGTGTGCTCTTCCCGTGGATTGCCGATAAGAATGTACTCATCCATATAGGTATCCTGAAAGTTAGCAGTACAATGGTTGTTGCTATTGCGATGATAGCTTTTCTTACATGGCTTAATACAAGAGGAATTGTAACAGGCAAAACTGTTGTTAATATTTTTTCCTCCACAAAGGTAATTGCACTTCTTGGTTTTATCCTGATCGGGATCTTTGCTACAAAAGGACTGGGCTCATTTGAAATAAATAAGGAAGTTTTCTGGAATGCAAACCGTATTGGACCTGATAATCAGATAATTCCATTGGCGGGATTTGCTCTTGTCACAGCAGTCGGAATGGCCCTTGTCGGGTCACTTTTTTCAGCAGACGCATGGTATAATGTTACTTATATCTCCGGTGAGGTTATCAATCCTAAAAAGAATGTTCCTCTCAGTCTTATTTTTGGAACCATCATAGTATCAATATTATACATGATAATAAATTTTGTTTATATCAAAATATTGCCCCTTTCGGGTTCTCCTGACGGAGCCAATGTGCTGAGCAGGGGAATTCAGTATGCAACCGATGACAGGGTAGCCACGTCGGCAATGAGCGTTGTTTTTGGTGATTATGCCGCCATAATTATGGCTATTTTTATTATGATAAGCACATTTGGATGTAACCACGGACTTATCCTTGCAGGGCCAAGGGTCTATTATGCCATGGCCAGGGATGGTCTCTTCTTCAAAAAAGTGGGAGAGATCAATAAGTTCGGGGTACCGGGATTTGCAATTGTGATCCAGGGAATATGGGCAATATTGCTTTGTTTGTCCGGCACCTACGGCAACCTGCTCGATTATGTGATCTTCGCTGTACTTATTTTCTTTACTCTTACAATAATGGCGATTTTTATTCTTCGTAAAAAACAACCAGATATACCACGTCCTTATAAAGCATTCGGATATCCTATAATACCGGCTATATATATTCTGACAACAACAGCTATCATGATTATTCTCCTGATCTATAAGCCAGATTATACTTTCCCGGGGCTAGTGATCGTATTACTTGGAATACCTGTATACTTTCTTTGGAGGAAGCATTCTGCCAGCCGCACGGAAACCCATGAACCAGATATGAAAACTGAATGAGGTGGCGTCAGGACATAATGAACAGGCAATATTACATGATAATGGCGGTTTTACTATAAGTTTAATAATTAGATATTTGGAACGAAATTTGTGAATCCATTCAGTTTAAAGGGAAATCTTATGCGAAAGACCAGAATCTTTCAGAATTTTGGATGTTTTGCAGGAATTCTCATCAGTTTACTGGCTCTGTTGTCCTGCGAAAGAACCAATTACGACCTCCTTGATCCTGCAACTGCAGGTAAATGGACGCATTATGACACCAGCAACGGGCTACCGGGGAATACTGTATCAGGTATAAAGCTTGACAGCGATGGAAACCTGTGGATGACATTCCCGGATCAGGGAACGGCAAAGTATACCAACGGCGCCTGGGTATATTATAAAACGGCAAACAGTCTGATATTAAGCAATTCGATAAACTGTCTTGCCGAGTCCTCCAGCGGTGCAATAATCTTTGGTACAACTAATGGAATATCTATTCTTTCTGCAGGGAACATATGGACTTCTTATATCGATGCCACCAGTACAATGACCGTTACTTCAATCAAGGTTGCTTCTGACGGTGCCATCTGGGTAGGCACTTCGGACCAGGGTTTCTATGTGAACAGGGGCTCGGGATTTGTTAAAACCTACTTCGATCTGTACCAGAATATTAACACAATTGAAGAGGATAATTATGGGAACATCTGGATCGGAACAAATCACGGATTAATCAGGTGGAATGGTTCTTCCTTCACATTCATGTCGACTTATAACAGTGCTCCCTTACCGAATAACAAAATTTCCTGTATCCGCCAGGACGGCAGCAACAGGTTATGGATCGGAACAAGGGGGGGGAAGAGTGTTGCCTGGGTAGATGCCGGAGGTCTTCATAACCTCTCGCTATTGAATGGCAGGGACAGCTGTATCATTAATGATATCTTCCAGGACAGAAGGGGAAATGTATGGTTTGCCACCGCAAATGACGGATTGGTATGCTATAACGGCATAATCCCAAAGAGCTACAGGGTCAATAACGGATTGCCTGAAGATAAAGTTAGAACCATTGGGGAGGACAAAGATGGCAACCTCTGGTTCGGACTCGAAAACAAAGGAGCTGTGAAGTACACTTTACCAATTAATTAAGATTGCAGTTATGAAGAAGCATATCATATTTGCAATTCTCATTCTTTTCTTCATCCCGGCTGGTGCAGGTGGCCAGAACATTCCGGTTGTGAAGGATAAATATGTTCTCCTTACAATGCCATATAACCAGCGTCCGCTTAATCTTTACAGGGGACAATTGCAGATTGATGCAGGTTACAAATTTGCGGTGCGGGCCCAGTCATTTGATTCAAATGGTGAACTTGTTAATCTTAAGACTAATGGAACAGGATCAGTTTATCATTATTATTTTGCGGAATTGAAATACGGACTGACCAATTTCATTGAACTTGGCGCTGAGACAGATTACCTGCGCAGAGGTGTCAGGGATGCCACCACAAAAGTGGTCAGTGTAACAACAACGGCAACAGAAACCGTAACTCTCAATAAGCTTACCGAATCAAAAGGAATGGGTGACCTTTTTATTTACAGTGCATTTCGGTTACCTATTGAATATCACTGGTTTGACATTGGAATTAAAGGCGGCATATTTTTGCCTACAGCGAAGTCTGAGGCTAAACAGCCAACCAATACGGTTCAGAGTTCCCTGATAGCTTCAAACGAATACACTGTTAACCTGCATTATAATTATACCAACGGATATGGTGTGCCGGTTTACTATATCGGGACTTCAGCCAAGGCAAGCTTCAGGAAAATCAGCGCAGAGGCGGTATGGGCAATTCGGACTCCAATGAAGGAGGGCACAAGCATACGGTGGGATGAGACGTTAACAGAAAAGGTCTTCACTTATAAGGATAAGTTGTATACATACCTCCTGAGCAATGCCTTTACTACAGATATTTCGCTTCATTACCAGGCAACAGGATGGTTCAATGTCTTTATAAATGGCAGCTTTTTCAGGACAAAGGGAGGATGGACCGAATACTGGGGCAATAAATATATGAACCCCGAAAAGAAGCTCGTAAATATTGAACCCGGTTTTGAACTGCAGGTTTCTCCAAGTATTACTATATACCAGGTCGCAGGTTTCCCAATCAGCGGTAAGAACAGCGACGCCCCCTTTTACCTGTTTACAACTTTAAGCTATAATCTTTTTCCCATAAGAAGGTAAAATTATATCCGGCTCATGAACAGATCCATATTAACCTGCCTTCTCCTGTTGTATGCCCCACTGCTGTGGGGGCAGACGGAAAAGCTCATTGTGCCGTCGGACATGAAACAGCAGACTGTTATTACAGAGCCGGTCACATTGCTTAAAGGATATTTAAGAGCGGGGACAGTACTTGATTACAGGGTGGCTGACAGGTTTTATAATTCAGAGGGCAGTAAAGAATATTATAACACAAGCTCCTGGGGATCGCAATCAGCTTATGGCATTGCATTTCAGTACGGAATCAGCGACAGAATGGAAGTTGCTCTGATTACCGAATATATGAATAACCTGCAGCAAGCACAGAGCTTACAGATTGAAAGTAAGACAAATACAAGTGAGACTATTTCAATTAAGCAGAAAGGGATCGGGCTTGGCGACAGCCACCTGGAACTCAGATATCAGGTTATAAAAGAAAAGGAGAAGCGGTTCTCCCTCACAGGAAGACTTATGCTTACCATTCCCACGGGAGAGAAGAACCCGCGCAATATCAAAAGTGAAACCCAGTATGATCTGCCGGTTGGTGACGGCGCCTACGCCCTCGGTTTAAACATATCGGCGAGAAAAGTAATTTACCCATATTCATTTTCAGGATATATTTCATATACGAATAACTTCACCGGGACAAAAATTTTCAATGCCATCACACTTGCTGAAAAAAAATTCAGGCTTGGAAATATGTTTGAAACCGGACTCAGCGGAAATCTTCATCTGAATGAATGGATAGTTTTCGGGAATGAATTGAATTATTACAGTGAAGGAGAGGGTAAGATCGAAGATGAACCTCCAGTGCTTTCATCATGGGCGATCTCGTATGAGCCGCGCCTTGTTTTCCAGGTGCACAGGTTCAGGTTCAGCGAATCAGTAAAAATCCCGCTTAAAGGATTGAACGTGCCAGCTGATCCACTCTATATTATGATTGTTCAGTTT
>PMBC01000156.1:7910-11674 GCA_003152835.1 Bacteroidales bacterium
CATTATACACTGATGCTTGACGCCAGCAGGAAGCTTGGTATATATCGCAATCCGGCAATGGAATCAGATGTTTACAAAAAAATCGCAAACTGCTATGAAATGACAGGTGATTACCAGTCGGCACTCACCAATGTCGGGAATGCCTTCGATATTGACTCACTGCATAATAACCTGATCAATAAAATTGCCGATTATCGCCACGAAGGGAAGATATATATTTATATGGGATTGAACGTGAAAGGAATCGTGTCGCTCGAGAAGGCTCTCCATCTGAGTGAAGGCATGGAGCAAAGCATTAAGAATGAAAATAAGATATCAATTGCTGATAATTACCTGGTGCTCGGGCAATTATATTCAGCAATGGGCAAGCAGGAAATGGCAATCGATTACACTCGAAAAGCCCTTTCTTTGTTTGGTCAGGCAAATGACAAACGGGGTCTGATGGAGTCGGACCTTACACTTGCCAATGTTTACTCTGACCTCGGGGATATTACAGAAGCTCAAACACTTGCCGGTAAATCAATGAAGGAAGCCATGGAACTTGGACTGGGAACTTCCCGGCATAACCAGCTTCTTGCATCGATTGCATCCGAAACAGGCGAATATGAAAATGCACTTCGTTACCAGGAGAAGGCAATGAAGGAAGCTTCTGATTTCGGGATACTAGGGCAGGTCATCTGGACCACTATCGGTATGGGTGATATTTATAGTAACCTGGGTGATTTCAACAAGGCAGAAAAGTATTTCAGGGATGCAAAAAAAGCAAAAGATACTCTTGAAATGAAGACTACAAGTCTCGATGCTTCTCTAAATATGAGGCTGGGCGAGATCGTTAGCGCAAATGAATATTTTTTCTCTCAGGGTTCCTTCACCGGAGAAGCTATTTCATCGCTTCGCATTGCAGAAATGCTTATGCAGAAAGGAAGCCCGGATAGCGCCATGATCTATCTTGACATGGCGGAAGAAAAATTCAAAGCTTCCGGAAACAAGGAAGGTGAATCAAATGTGCTTGTCAATAAAGGCAGGATACTTGTTGATAAGGGTGATTATATGACTGCCAGGCAGCTTCTCGAATCGGCAGCTACAGCCTCCGACTTCCCGGAAACAGCGTGGCAGGCCTGGTTTAACCTTGGAAGGATTTATGAAAATCTTGACCAGGATGAAAAAGCTGTTGAATCTTACAGGAATTCAATCTCAATAATTGAAAAAATCAGGGGAAACCTCACAATTGATGAATTTAAAAGCATCTATTTTGACAATAAGAGAGAAGTTTACGACAGGCTGCTGAGAATACTTCTGAAAATGAACAAGCCTGTCGAATCCTTCCAGGTGTCGGAACAGGCACGGGCACGGGCCTTTTATGATATCCTGGCAAATAAAAAGATTGATTTCAAGGGTTCACTTCCTGGTGATCTCATTTCCCTTGAACAGGCAAAAAGGATAGAGATACAAAAGCTCTATAAGCTGCTTCAGAAAGGAGATGTCAGCACATTCGGTGAAAGTGAATCCAGGACATCCGGCCTGAGACAGCTCCGCGAAGCCCTGGTGTCGGCACAATCAGAGTACGAGGATATTATACAAAAAATCAAGCTGCATAGTCCGGCATATGCAGAAATGGTCTCTGCTCAGCCTGTAAACCCGTCGGACCTGCGATCCGTCCTTGATGATAACAGCGCAGTTCTTGCTTACTGGATCAGCAGCAATGAACTGATAATATGGTTTATAACAAGATCTGATATTATTTGCAGGGAAATTCCGGTCAATGATCAATACCTGGGATCAATTATTGAGAAGGCAAGAATGGCAATCGAATCTGACAGCCCGCTGAACGAGTTAAAAGCTCCGCTGAAATTGCTTTATTCTATGCTTATTGCGCCGGTTGAGAGCAACCTTGGCCATTTCCGCAACCTGGTAATAATACCGAACGGGTCTCTTCATTTTCTTCCATTCCAGGCGCTGGTTGACAGCCACGAGGATTACTTGGTTCAAAATCATAATATCATTTATGAACCTTCAGCCAGCGTTTTCATGATCTGTGAAAACAGGAAGGGATCGGCTGGTTCAAGGTTCATGGGAATGGCACTCTCTGATCTGTCAATAGAAGGTAAAGCAGGCTTGCCCGGGACAGACGAAGAGCTGAGAAAAATTCTGCCCCTGTTTCCTGACAATTTATCTGCTTTCGGTAAGCAGGGTACAGAAACCTTTGTGAAAAAAAATGCCGGGAATTTTAATTTCATCCATTTTGCAACACATGGCAGCTATAATTATGACCAGCCGCTCTATTCCTATCTATTGTTTCCTGCAAGCGATGAGGACGATGGGAGATTAAACGTTTATGAAGTTTTCGGGCTCAACCTGAAAGCCAGCCTGGTAACTTTAAGCGCCTGTGAAACTGGTCTCGGTAACCTGAGCAGGGGAGATGAGATCGTCGGACTCAGCAGGGCTTTTCTTTTTGCAGGATCATCTTCAGTGATCGTAAGTCTCTGGGCAGTTGCTGATTACCCGACATCGATCCTTATGGCGTCATTTTATAAGAACCTGAAGGACCATAATCTGCAGGAGGCTCTCTCGATGGCACAGAGAGATCTTATTAAAATCTACCCGGAGCCAATATACTGGTCACCTTTCATTCTTATTGGCAACGGCAAGGTCATATCTGAATAACCTTGCGGAATCAATGCAATATGTGGTAAAAATGTTTTTCAGCAGTCCCGATAGCTATCAGTAGTGCTGCTAAGCGCAGATTGATAAATATCCTATATTGTAAAGTTTTTATCTGAAAAGGCAGAATATGTTCCCGGAAAGATTCATTCAAAGGATAGCGCAGCAGCAATACATTGATTCAGAGAGGCTTTTAGAGGCTCTCAGAACTGAGTCTCCTGTGTCAGTCCGGATTAACCGTTCAAAATGGAAAGGCAGTCCGGCTGGTGCAGAGCAGGTCGCATGGTGCAAGGATGGATTTTACCTTGAAAAACGTCCTAAATATACTCTCGATCCGCTGCTTCATGCGGGATGCTACTATCCGCAGGAAGCTTCCGGAATGTTTCTGGAACAGGTATTTAAACAAGCAGTTCCGGACCATGATAATATAAAAGTCCTTGATCTTTGCGGAGCGCCCGGTGGTAAGGCAACTCATCTCTCCACCCTTATCGGAGAAAAAGGAATGCTGGTAGCTAATGAGGTGATCAGAACCCGTGCTTACGTTCTGGCAGAAAACATAACCAAATGGGGGCTTTCGAATGCCATTGTGACCCGGAATGACCCTTCTGATCTTGGCTCGCTTCATGGTTTTTTTGACCTGATCATTGTCGATGCGCCATGTTCAGGAGAAGGAATGTTCCGCGATGAGGTTGCCATAAATGAATGGTCTGTGGAGAACGGCACCCTCTGTTCTGAAAGACAAAGGAGGATCCTGATGGATGTCTGGCCTGCCCTCAGGGAGAATGGAATACTTGTTTACAGCACTTGTACTTTCAATCCGGGAGAAAATGAAGAAAATATTAAATGGCTCATTGCGAAACACGAGGCTGAGTCAATGAGTCTCGATATCTCTCAATTCAAGGGTATTACCGAAATTGATCATGCTGGTATATACGGATATGGTTTTTACCCGGGGAAAATAAAGGGTGAAGGCTTGTTCATTTCAGTGCTTAGGAAAACGGGTAAGCAGGCTGTCATTTCAGAACGAAGCAAAAGGAGTTCAGACAACAAATTAACCCGGGATGAGAAATCAGTCGCCCTTGACTGGACTTTTTTTAAAGAAG
>PMBC01000083.1 GCA_003152835.1 Bacteroidales bacterium
GCAGGGGCATATATGCATTTCCCCGGAAAAAAAGTTCTTATAATTGATGCCGGCAGCGCTATTACTTATGATTTCCTTTCCGGAAAATCATACAAGGGAGGAAATATTTCTCCGGGAATATCAATGAGGTTCAAGGCTCTGAATAAATTTACAGGCAAGCTGCCACTTGCTTCCACAACTCAGAAATTCTATTCTCCGGGCCGCAATACCGTTGAAGCGATCACTGCAGGCGTAATCAATGGGATCGTTTATGAAATAAATGAGTATATTCGCACGTTTGAAAAAAAGCACACTGAAATTGCGGTGGTGCTTACAGGCGGAGACAGTGGTTATTTGAAAGACAGACTGAATCATAAAGTTACTTATCTGCCTGAAATTGTGATTGATGGTTTAAATTATATCCTGGAGTACAATGCAAAATAGACTGGCGAAATTGTTTCTGTTAATTTTTATTTCCTACTCGGTTTCCGTATCCGGACAAAAACTAATAGATTCTCCGCTCGCACGATTTAACCTTGGAATATTAGAACCGGCCGGATCATTCAGAAGCACAGCCATGGGAGGTATAGGTACTGCAATCAGGGATAATAATACCATCTTTTATACAAATCCGGCCTCCTTCAGCAGTCTTGATACAAATTCATTCATATTTGATTTTGGTATGGACTACGGGCTAAATGTCATTTCAGACGGGACTGCCAGACATACTTCCGATGATATGAATTTTGACCATTTCATGATAGGCTTCCCAATCACAAAGGGTTTTGGTTTTGCTGCCGGAATACTTCCCCTGAGCAACGGTTATTACAAGATATCAGAAACAGTTGCTAAAGGTGATCCTGATTATGATCCCATAACCGGTGGATACACCGGGTACCATGTCGGAGGCGGTAATCTGACCAATGTATTTCTGGGTTCAGGCATAAATCTTACAAAAAATATTTCTGCCGGGATAAACATGTCATTGCTCTTCGGTGAGATTTCCAGGACTAATGAGTTTGTTTTTGACGATTACTACAATGTATATCATGATAATAATACTGAAACACTCCATCTTTCAGGGATCAGTCTTGAATATGGGCTTCAGTACAACACTCCCATAAAGAAGGACTATTTTTTTAATGCCGGCCTCTCATATAGTTCCGGTAAACATTGCAAATCAAATTATGAGGATCTTTCATTCCGGTTTACTTCTTCTGCCGTGACTGATACTCTTAATTATGTTGTCGATAATACTTCAAAAGCGTATCTCCCGGGAACACTCAGGTTAGGTATCTCTTTTGGCAAAAAGAATAAACTCACTGCCGGACTTGATTATGTTGCAACTAACTGGTCCAATGCAAAATTCCATGGTTCAGATGGTTACTTAAGCGATACACGGGCAATTCTTTGTGGAGTTGAATTTATCCCTGATAAATTTTCGAACTACAGCTTCGTTAAGAGAATTGAGTACCGGGTCGGCGGCCATATTGAAGACAACTACCTCTCGCTTAACGGGAAACAGGTAAAAGAGTGGGGAGCCAGCCTTGGTTTCGGCATCCCGCTAAGACGGACATTTTCAAAAACAAACATCTTTTTTGATTTCACCAGGAAATCACTTGAAACAACAGCCTATTCGCATTATGAAAACTATTTTACCATGGGCGCAAGCCTGAATTTTTATGATTTCTGGTTTGTTAAACGGAAATACGAATAAAATTCCTCTCCCTTTACGGAGATCCAATCCTTACTCCGAAGCAACGTGAAAAAAGAATCTGTCAGATGGAAAATCGGGTTTGCTGGAATTGCCATTCTGCCGGTTATCTTATTCCTTTCATCATGTGATAAGAAGATAGATAAGATTAAAAAAACCGAGATTCTTACCCTCCCTTCCATTACAGTTAAAGATTTTTATACAGTTTTTGATGACTCCGGCAAAGTCCAGCTCACTATGGCTTCTCCGCTTATGGAGACATTTGATAATGTTGATGTCCCCTATTCTGAGTTCAGCGCAGGAATTACAGTGGTCTTTTATGATGGCCAGAAAGATCCTGTCGGCAGTGTTACTGCAAAATATGCCAAGTACATTAATAAAACCAGTTTATGGGAGCTTAAAGACAGTGTTGTTGTCATAAATCAGACAAACGACAAGCTTGAAACAGAGCAGCTCTTCTGGGACCAGGCAAAAGATAACATATACACGGATCGTTTTGTGAAGATGACAAATGAAGATCAAACAGTGATAGGAACAGGTTTTGAATCGGATACCCACCTGAACAGGCGAAGGATAAAGAATATTTCCGGTACCATTTACCTAAAGAATGAATAAAAGATACCTTATTATACTTGAGGTTATCTGGATTGTAACCGGTATATTATGCCTTATTGCAGGAATAAGGTATGCAACCCGATCCGGCGGTAATAAAACATATATCTTCTTCCTTCTTGCCATAGTCTCCTTTCTCTTTGCCTGGCTCCGCGACAGGGAGAGAAAAAAATAGCTAACTTTGAGGTATGAACGGAATACTGATCATACTTCTTGCAATCTTCTTTTCTGCTTTTTTCTCGGGGATGGAAATCGCCTTTGTTACCTCAAACAAGCTCCGGATAGAACTCGACCGGAAACAAGGGGTTTCCGGATCACGTATTATCAGGACATTTACCAGTAACCCGGGCCAGTACATTGCAACCATGCTTATTGGCAATAACATTGCACTGGTAATATACGGGTTGTTTTTTTCCAAATTGCTGGGGACTCTGCTGACACCACTTTTACGATCTGACCTCCTGGTTCTGATCCTTAACACTATGATATCGACGGGAGTTATCCTCCTGGTGGCGGAGTTTTTACCTAAAACAATATTCATCATATCACCTAATTTTTTCCTGAAGGCTCTCAGCATCCCTACACTTTTCTTTTACTGGTTATTTTACCCTATAAGTAAGTTCACCCTTGCCGCATCAAACCTGTTCATCAGGATCTTCTTCAGGAAGAAGCAGGGTGAAAAACCCCACGAAAATGTAGTATTCAGCAAGGTTGATCTTGATCATTTTGTTAACCTTGCACAGGAGAACAAGGAAGAATCCGGACCAAATCATCATAATATACAAATCTTTCAAAATGCCCTTGATTTCTCAAATGTGAAGCTCAGGGAATGTATGATCCCCAGGACCGAGATTAATGCCGTTGATTGTTCTGCTTCTATCGATGACCTCAAAAAGAAATTTATTGAAACACAGCATTCCAGGATACTTATATACCAGGATTCAATAGATAATATAATCGGGTATTTTGAGCTAAAGGATCTGTTTAAAAATCCTCCTGATATCAGGTCTGGCATAAGAAAGCTGGCAATCGTTCCCGAAACGATGGCTGCAAATAAGCTCCTGAAAGTTTTTGTAGAGGAGAAGAAAAACGTGGCTCTTGTTGTCGATGAGTTTGGAGGCAC
>PMBC01000056.1:0-4870 GCA_003152835.1 Bacteroidales bacterium
AATATTGTCTACGGAAATCAGATGGGCAGCCACTCATTGGATTTAAATACTATCAGGCTGACTCCATCTCCGGTTGGTGAAGCTGATCCGATAAAAAACCTTCAGTTGCTCCCGGGAATTCAGGCAGCTAATGAAGGCACAACTAATTTGTCTGTCAGAGGTGGCTCGTTTGATCAGAATTTATTTCTCCTCGATGATGCGACCATCTATAACCCTTCCCATGCCCTGGGATTCTTTTCAACTTTTAATCCTGATGCAATTAAAAGCGTAAAGGTTTATAAGACTTCATTCCCTGCCGAATATGGCGGGAGACTCTCATCTGTTATAGATATTCGTATGAAAGAAGGTAATAACCAGTCTTTTACCGGTGGAGGCGGGGCAGGATTAGCAGGCAGCAGATTATCGATAGAGGGACCATTAGTTAAAGATCAGGCATCTTTTATTATCAGTGGCCGTTACAGTTATGCAGGATTTACAGCCAATACATTTGGCCTGCTTGGGCAGGCACTTAGGATTACAAGTCTCAGGGATTTTTCCGATAATAATGAAATTAATTTTTATGATCTGAATGCAAAAATTAATTACAAAATAAAAAACAATCACTTTTATCTTTCAACTTACTCAGGGCATGACCACTTCTTTTACTATGCAATTGATAATAATGCAAGTATGGATTGGGGAAATAAAACCGGCACCGCCAGGTGGAATCATGTGTACAATTCCAGGCTTTTTTCAAATACTATGATTGTGTACAGTCAATATGATTACTCTTATATCCTCAAAGACGATGCGAGACACTTTAAATGGTCATCAAAGCTGCAGGAGGTTGATCTCAAGTCAGATTTCGACTACTTCTTAAATAATTCAAACCATCTGAAATTTGGGATTTCAATCGAGAAGCATAAATATTTCCCGGGTAAAATTGAGCCCCGCGATTCTACATCATTGACAAAATCTTTTGGATTAGACCGGCAGCAATCACTTGAAAGCGCTTTATATATTTCAAATGAGCAGAAGATCGGTGAAAATATCAGTCTGACCTATGGATTAAGATATTCATCATTCTGCCTGCTGGGAGAAAATACAGTTTATTCCTATTCTCCGACCATGGAGGTAACAGACTCAACTCATTACAGTAAAGGTGAACTTATTAAGTATTATAATGGACTGGAACCGAGACTGGATTTAAGATATCTCCTCAATGAGAAAAATTCAGTTAAGTTTTCATATACATATGTTAATCAATATCAGCATTTAGTCAGCAACTCATCAGCAGGCCTTCCGACTGATGTCTGGCTCCCTTCCAATAAAACTATAAAGCCTCAATATTCAGATCAGTTTTCAGTCGGATATTACAAAACTACCTCGGGAAACAAATATGAATTTTCCACTGAAGTTTATTACAGAAAATTAGGGAATATCATTGATTATAAAGAGAATGCTGATTTGTTCCTTAATAAACATATTGAGACACAGCTTTTAAAAGGTAAAGGTCACTCTTATGGTGCTGAATTTCTCCTTGAAAAGAAATCAGGGAAGCTGACCGGATGGATCAGTTATACTTTATCGAGGACAACAAAGCAAATAGATGGAATCAATAATAATAATCCATATCCGGCAACCTACGATAAAAGGCATAATCTGTCGGTTGTACTCTTTTACAAACTGTCTCCCGCCTGGGATTTCAGTTCTACGTTTAAATTTACATCTGGCGGTTATATAACGATACCTGAGGGATCTTTCCAATATTACGGAGCAGCGTTTAATTATTATACAACCAGGAATGGTTACAAATTGCCGCCTTATCATCGGCTTGACATCTCGTTTGCCTATAAGAATCCAAAGAAACAAACAAAACCATGGAAACCGGAATGGGATTTTGGTATATATAATCTATATGACCATAAAAATATATTCTCCCTGTTTATAAGAATGGCCGAATACGATATGGACACTTCAAGAGCATATAAGATGTACCTCTATGGAATAACACCATTCATCTCATATAATTTCAAATTCTGACATGAATAAACTACCAATTATAAGTCTCATTTTATTACTTGTTGGTTGTATTGAGGATTTCGATTTAAATCCAGGAAGTGCAGTGCCAAAAATGGTAGTGGAAGCATTAATTACCAATAAACCCGGACCTTACCTGATCCGTCTGACAGAAAGCCATACAGGTAAATTTGTTGAGCCTGATTTTTCTAACATTGATGATGCCAAAGGGATAATAAATGCGGAAATTATAATATCAGATGATGTTAATCAGGTCGATACGCTGGTGCCGATGGTCTTTAACCGGGATGAATATTTATATAATTATAGATTGGGGTATTATAAGATAATCTATGATGGGAGTGGGAATATTATAGATACAACATATTGGAAATATCCTGTGGAATTTAACCCTGAGCGTGGATTTTACATGACTACTCATCTGAAAGGTATTCCCGGACGTACTTATTTTCTAAAAATAGTTTCTGAAGGTAAAGAATATGATGCACGTTCATTCATGCCGGAGGTTCCTGATATCGATTCCTTAGGTTATATAAAGAAGATAATGGAAAAGGATGGTCAGGAATATTATGTTCCTTTAATATATTTCTCAGAACCACAGGGCATTAATAATTATTATTTAATTCAGCTCGAGGAAGAGATAAACAGCCGGCTTTTTTCAGAAACGAATTGGCGGTTTTCTATTCTATCCGACGAATTTCTGGAACCATACGTCAATGGATTAAATATCAGCCTGGGTTCAAATCCGAGGAATTTTGAATATCCTGAGTATTGGGCTGGAGACTCTATTTATGTGGGATTGAGTTCTTTAACAAAAGAAGCGTATGACTTTTACAATTCTCTTTTACTGCAATTTCAAAATGATGGTGGAGCATATCAGCTTTCACCGGGATCTCCGCCGACAAACATGAGTAATGGCGCTCTTGGATTCTTCCGGGCTTCAGCGATCAGTGAGAAAAAAATAAAAATTCCTTATTCCTTTGAATAACATAAACGGACAATAAAGGTTATAAATTCATCCTTATCGCAGAGCGCTTGAGAGTCGTGCGGGCTTGCAGTCTAGCAATCCTCCCCAGTGCACCTTATTTTCAATTATTATTATAGATATATTGTATAACTAATGTTTTCGTTATACATTTGAATTAATATGGGAAAAACATATAATGATATAGTTCAACAAATCTAATTCATCAGAAATCAGCGCCATGAAACAAATAACTTTTGTTTTANNAATCGATTTAATGCTGTTACGGGGAGACTATGAGAAAGTGATTGATACCTGCAAGCAAATACTGGCTTATGACAGTCTGAACCCGGAGATCTACTATAAAATCGGTATTGCCTATCAGAACACTCTTGAGGATGATTTATCGCTTACTAGTTTTAACAAAGCTGTCAGCCTGAACCCCCGGAATAGCGCTTATAATTTCGCCTTGGCAAAAGCATATTATGGCAAAGGCAAATTTAAGCTGGCCGAGCCTTTGCTGAACAGGCTCTGTTCACTGGATTCAATGAAATGGTTATATTTCAATTATCTGACAAATATTTACGTACAATCAGGCAGATTTGATGAAGCCATCTCTGTTTATAAGAGGTTTTTAACGGAAGATTCGACTAATTACGTTTATCTCGACAAAATAGCATTTGCAAGCATAAAGAAAAGCGATTTGCCTTATGCAAAAAATTTGTATAACAAGTCTTTATCAATTAACCCCAGGGATCTGACAGCCATTAAAAACCTGGCATATTGCTATGCATCAACGAAGTCGGCTGATACGGCAATTCAGCTTCTTTCAAAAGGAATTGAAATTGATTCAACCGATATGGATCTGTACGCAAGGAGGGCACAAATCTATTATTCAAGAAATTATACCAAAAGAGCTCTGAACGATTATCTTGTAATTCTTGCCTCAGGAGATTCTTCAGAAGTTTATTTAAAAAGAGCCGGGATTGGTTATTGTTACAATCTTCAGCCAAGGGAGGCGATAGTCTATCTCTTAAAAGCGTATAAGACTGATTCTTCTGATTATGAAGCCTCCAGTTATCTCGGACAATGTTATTATAAGATCCAGGATATGAAGAACAGTGCCTATTACTATAACAGGGTTATTAAACTTCTAAGGCCGGTAAATGCACAGTTAGGGTTAACCTATGTTCTGTGTGCCGAGTCTCTGAAAGGTAACGGGAACTATCCGGATGCGATATCGGGCTATCTGAAAGCATACGATATAGACAACGACCCTAATCTTTATATGATTATTGCAAACATCTATGATGAAAAATTAAACAACAAGGAGAAAGCGATTTATTATTATCAGAAATTTCTCAATAATTTCAAAAAATCAAAAATGAAATTTACGCCTGAATATGTTGAGAAAATACAAAAACGTCTGGAGTTTTTAAAGAATCCGCAACCCCATTGAACCTTGCCCCCTATATCGTGTATCGTGTACCATGTACCATTTTATAAGATCATCTTATAGCCCACCCCATGCACCGTAAGAATGATCTTCGGATTATTCGGATCGACTTCGATCTTCTGCCGCAGCTTAAGGATAAAATTATCAATCGTACGGGTGGTAACCTCATAATCGATACTCCATACATCGCTCATAAGATCATCGCGCTGAATGATTTTGCCTGCATTCATATACATGTAATGCAATATTTCAAATTCTTTGTACGACATTTTAATTTCATTGGTTCCTTTCTGTGCAACATAGTTTTTGAAATTAACTTTAATATTCCCTATGCTGATAAATTCCGATTCAACATTTCCTTCTTTTCCAATCGGGGGGCGCCTCAGGATTGCCTTGATCCTTGCAAGCAGCTCGCGCAGGCTGAATGGCTT
>PMBC01000056.1:4930-9382 GCA_003152835.1 Bacteroidales bacterium
TCAAATCCTTCGAATTCAAGGTTGTCTTTCAAACCCTTTGCCATATCCGGTTCATCTTCAACAATCAATATCTTCTTCATAGCTGCTAAAATTATTTTATCGGGAATGAAAGCCTGAACAGCGATCCTGATCCCGGTGTGCTTTTTACATAGATACTGCCTTTATGAATATCCATAGTATGCTTTACTATTGCCAGACCAAGTCCCGATCCTTTTACACTGTTCGCCAGGTTCATTTCAGTGACCCGGAAGAACTTGTCAAATATAAATTTCTGGTTTTTCTCTGAAATGCCGATACCGTGATCTTCCACTTCAACAAAGACATAATTATCATATTTCCCGGTTCTTACAGTGATGTCCTTGTTTTCGGTACTGTATTTCATAGCATTATCGACAAGGTTCACAAAGGCATCGGCAATTGATTCCCTGTCGGCCATAATNNGGTCCCGCAAAATGTATATTTCCGTTTATTGCTTTCTATCTGCGAAAAGCTGAGGATCCTGTTCACAATGCCTGACAGCCGCGAAGTCTCATTCAGGATCACATTATAATACTCCTTAGTTTTCTCTGCACTTTTCACCCTTCCCATTTCAAGTGTCTCAATATACATGCTTATCAGAGCCAGGGGAGTGCGGATCTCATGAGAGACATTCGATACAAAATCACTCTTCATCTGGGAGAGNNNNATGCCCATCAGATAGTCCTTTAGCAGCCAGAAAGGCTCTTTATCATCAATCTTACCGGGATTATATTGTTTGTTTGAGGTATAAAAAGGCAGATCTTCTCCTGCACGGTAAGCAACAATATAAAACTTGTCTTTAGCGATCTCCTGGATCTTTGGATCAAGCACCTGGCTGATGAATTTTCCCGGATCAATGACCAGGACATTGATCAGATACTGATCTTTGACAAGAGTATAAAAAACGATCAGCTGCATATCCCTGTCCGTTTTTCCAATCGTTTCAATTTTACGATAGCCTCCTCTCATATATGTCTGCAGCTGCTGAAGAGTTTTGCCGTTGCTTCCAAGTCTGGTGATTATTTCAGACAGCAATGTGCTGTCGCGGTACGAATAAGGCACGGAGGAGAGATATTCAAGATTATTATCGAATTGCATCAGGCTTACTGCCGCGGGAAATTCATTTATAAGCCTGTTCAGTTCAGGTACAGTATCAGGTTTAATATTGTTTAAGCTGTTTTCAATCCTGCTGGAAAGATTGCTTACAATATCATCGGAGTATTGATTAACAGAAAAAAGAATGGCATCCAGCTGATTTCTGTATATGTTCTGGATAACCTTCTCGTTCTGCCGGAGATTGCCAATCTCAAACACTGAAAATACCAGGACAGGTAAAACAATAACCGCCAGGATCAATAAGGCGATTTTTCGCAACGAAGAGTTCATTCAGAGATAATTTTTTTTAAATATAGAAGATTTCAGTGAAATAATCCGGTTTATAAATCGGAAAAGGAGCCACGTCTCAGCGACCGGCTCCTTCCCTTTTAATCAAAATGTGTAAACCCAAACGTATTAAACCTGAATCTTATATTTTGTAATCCGGAATTGCAGATGTTATTAATATCCGGTTTTCTTTATTTTCCTCCAGTATTCGATGTATTTGGTTTGTGAGATAATACCCACCGGTCCTTCATAAATACCACCTGCGCCTCCTGTATCGAGGACTCTTACTGCAATAACATTTTTCTGACCCTTTTTCAACAATCCTGCCGGCAGATAATATCCCCTGAATGCATCATATTCCTGACCTGTATTTGCCGACTCTCTTCCTTTTTCCGGAAAATTCCCGGTTGAACCTACAAATGTTCCGTTGATATATACCTGATCGATATCGTCTATCTTGCCCATCATGATGACCATTTTTTCATCAGCGTTGTTTCCCGTCCAGACAAATGATTTACGATACCAGGCGTAACCGTCATAGTCGCGATATCTCTGATCCTCCCATTTTGCAGGAACAAATATTTCATCCCACAAGCCGTCGTTAAAATCAGATTCTTTACGTCTTGGATCATCACCCGGCATGAATTTCCAGGCACCCTGGAGGTTGATGTCAAAATTAACAGTGTTTTTCCCCCCGTATAAACCAATGTCACCACTTACAATCCCTCCCTGGTCATAGGAATCGTATACCTTAACCGCAATGAGATTTGAAGCGTCGAAGCTGATGTATTCTTCGGGGATATAATATACACGTTCGGCATTATAAGCGGTAGTGTAATCAGGAGGGAAGCTGCCGGTCGAACCGATTTTATTACCATTCAGGTATACTTCATCAACATCATCGATGTACCCCATATTCAGATAAAGCATTCGTCCCTTATAAAGAGAAGGAATGGTAAACTTTTTTCTGTAAGAGGCATATCCGTTATATCCATTGAATCCCTGATCTTCCCAGGGAGAAGGTACTTTTATAGCTTCCCAGCCACTATCATTAAACTTTGGCGATATCCACTCTTCATTAATGCCTATTGAAAACAGCCAGCTGCCCTTCAGGCTTTGAAGGAGTACCAGGTCACCATTTCCGGGATTGCCTTTACCGGATAAAGTGAGCAGACAGATAAGGGCAGATATAAATATGGTTCTCATTTTTCTTATATTTAATAACGTTATCATTGTTTTTCCTGCCTTTTATTACCTTATGAACTTTTCGTACAAATAATCCCAGAAAGACTGATCGGAATGATATTCATTCCTGTATTCACGGTAATTTTGCGCCGACATTATACCGATCGGACCATCGTAGATACCTCCCAGTCCCTGATCATCATGTACTTTTACGGCGAGGGTATTCATTCCGTTTGGTTTGAGCAGGCCATCCTTAATTTTATATATTCTGCGGACGTTACATTCCCATCCGTTCCAATTGTATTCAAACGTTTTTCTCATGTCATAGACATTCCCGACAAATTCACCATTCAGATAAACATCATCAACATCATCGATCTTGCCAAGCGAGAGATACAAATCTCCGGCATTTAAGTTTTTTGGCGATTGGAATTTAACACGATACCATGCATACCCATCAAGATCTTCATATCCCTCATTTTCCCAGTAATCCGGCACATTGATTAACGTCCAGTCCTCATCGTTGAACTCCGGAGACTTCCAGTCTTTGTTATTCCCGGTATGGAATTTCCATTTACCGCTTAAATCCAGATTGAGTAGTTCATTATCCTCATCTACATATAAACCTGCAGGGCCTTCGACTATACCCCCTTCAAGATAGCTGTCATATACCCTGACAGCGATTACATTCTCTGCATCTTCTTTAAGGCTTTCAAAAGGAATGATATATTTTCTGGTTCTGTTGTAAGCCGATTCAAAGTTTGGCGGGAACTTGCCGCTTTTGCCTATCAGCTTGCCATTAAGGTAAACCTCATCGACGTCGTCAATACGGCCAAGCATTAAATAGATGGTGGTATTAGCCGGAATATCTCCCGGTTTAAAGGTTCTACGGTACCAGGCATAACCGTTGTAGTCCTTATATCCTTCATTTTCCCATTGTCCGGGAACAGCGATCTGGTCCCAGCCGGAATCATTATATGAAGGGATTGCCCAGCTGATGTCGTCACCGATCGAAAATTTCCAGTACCCTGAAAGCGATACTATCTTCCGTAAATTATCAGCATTGGCCTGAATACTGAATATTAAAGCGAGCACGATAAAAGCGAAATACCTGTAATGTTTTGTTTTCATAGGAATGGTTTTTCAATTGATGAATCAAAATTACGGGGCCACAAATGAATCACTGTCATGGCCAGGTAATAAATTGTCATGAATTGTCACCGGAATGTAAAATGTTAACATAATCCGGGATTTCTTAATATATTCCGGTCATATGCATCCTGGTGATCCCGATCGGGAGGAGCTTCAAATATTGTAAAAGCCAGTGAACGCTTCAAGATGATCTCAACCATTATAAATAGCAGCATCTCCTGATTTATGTGAAAGTTTCATGTGCAATAGTCAAGAATAGCTACAGTAGTTCGGATAGAACTATATGAGAAGGAAATGCAGTAAATCAAAACCCTGAATAATATTGGGAATATGCAAATTAAGGATACCGGCTGTTTGTTGCCGTGATTCTTAATACCTTTAATAAAGTAACTCTATTTCTTAGTTTTTATCTTTATGGCATCGACAAGGTCTTGGGTAAGCTCAACAGTTCCATCCTTATGTCCAGTCATTTTTGCCATCATTGGACAGGTTCCGGATGTCATAATGTTGCCATCTAGAACAACGCCTCTTCCACTATAAATACCGCTTTTAAATTTGACTTGTGTCATTGTCTTTCATAACTTTATCACAATGAATAAATAATATGGCGAGTCTAATCCCGGGTTTTGCGTACGACATCTTCATCAGCTATCGTCAGAAAGACAACAAAGGCGATAAGTGGGTGAGTGAATTTGTTGATGTTCTGAAAACTGA
>PMBC01000056.1:9426-9558 GCA_003152835.1 Bacteroidales bacterium
GGGCTTTTAGAGACACATGATGTAGATGCTTCGCTCAAAGAGAAACTTAAATGCCTGATTTTCATTCCAATTATCTCACGCACCTATTGTGATCCCAAATCATTTGCCTGGGAACATGAGTTTAAAGCATTT
>PMBC01000078.1 GCA_003152835.1 Bacteroidales bacterium
TGTCAATTTCCCGCACCAGTTCTGTTATCTTCTTCCTTGCCTCCGTGGCATTCTCTCCTTCGCCCAACAGTGCTCCTGATAATTTTATTCTCTCGTTTTTAATTTCTAATTCCCTTATCCTGTTTTCCCGATCCTGAAGCTGGCTTTTCATTGCCTCATTACCGGTTTTTAGCTGCGTGTATTCGGTCTTCAGGTTAATATACTTGTCTAACAATTCATCAAGCTTACTGTTCAGATTTTTTAATTCTTCATAACCCTGACCGGACATATTAAAATCTTTAATACAAAATTAATATTGTTAATGATATATTCAAAAAAAATGGCTTAAATAGTTTGTTCAGTCACTTCAGAAGTATAGTTTTGCAGTTCTTAATCAAGATAGATACATTCTCATGTTTTTTAGCCGTTTGATTCTTTTCAGCATATTGCTTTTCAACACTTTCTCAGATATTCATGATGACAGGACTCTTTTTATTCAGCCGGTAAAAATACCGTTGGCTCTTTCAGCAAATTTCGGAGAACTCAGGATAGACCATTTCCATTCAGGCATCGACATAAGAACCCAGGGTGTTACCGGTAAAGAGGTAGTCGCTGCTGCTGAGGGCTATGTTTCCAGAATTGGTGTCTCACCAACAGGTTTTGGCAATGCTCTCTACATCAGACATCCATCGGGCTATTCGACGGTTTATGGACATCTGGAAAGATTCACCCCTGAAATAGATGCTTATGTAAAAGCACAGCAATATGAAAGAAAGAGTTTTGCTGTAACTCTTTTCCCTCCAAAAGATAAGTTCCAGGTTAAACAGGGTGATATAATCGCATTTTCAGGGAATTCCGGAGGTTCCGGCGGACCACATCTTCATTTTGAAGTAAGAAAAGCAGATTCTGAAATCCCGGTCAATCCGCTCCTTTTCAATTTTGGCCCTGCCGACAATATTAAACCGGTGATCGAGAGGCTTTTTATATACCCTGTAATCGATGATTCTGAGATAAACAGCCTCCATAAAACAATGAAGATCTCCGTCGCCGGCAATAATGGGAATTATTATGTCCCGGCCGGAAATGAAATATCCATAAGCGGCCCTGCAGGATTCGGAATAAAATCTTATGATCAGTTGAATGACAGCTACAACAAATGCGGTATTTACTCTATTGAACTTCGGATCGACAGCTCCCTTAAATTCAGCTATGTGATGGATGAGTTCTCATTTAACGAATCGAGATATATTAACAGTCATATTGATTATGAGACATATATAAGGGATAACAGTTTCATAGAGAGAGCATTTGTCCTCCCAAACGATAAACTGAGTGTTTATAGAAATGTGGTAAACAGGGGAATTTTCAATTTCACCGACGGAAAAACTCATCATGTCGAAATCACTGTAAAGGATGTTCAAAACAACATATCTGCACTTACCTTTGATGTGAAAAGCAAAGTCCCGGCATTCAAGGTTAATGGTAAGCCGGCAAAGGAAGGAGTCGTGATGCCATATAACAGGAGCAACAGGTTCAGGGCAGAAAATATTTCTATATCAATCCCGTCAGGTGCTTTGTACGACACTATTTATTTTATGTATAAGCGTGATGCAGGCACGCCGCAAATGCTATCTGATGTACATTATATTCATAACAAATATACTCCGCTTCAGAAGCCCTGTTCTCTATCAATAAAGCCATCATCAGTTCCTGCAGGCAAAGAGTCCAAGATGCTGATTGTCCAGATGAGCGACGATTTTAAAAAGAGTGCAATAAACAGTTCATACTCTGATGGGTATGTAACCGGAGATATACTTTCGTTTGGAATGTTCTTTGCCGGGATCGATACAGTGGCGCCATCCATTTTTGCAAACGGATTGCAATCCGGAAGTGATCTCACAGGTAAGAGCGAATTAAGGATTAAAATCACCGACGATTTATCAGGAATCAAATCGTATGAACCTGTACTTGACGGGAAATGGGCCCTTTTTGAGTATGATCAGAAGAATGATGTCCTGGTATACAGGTTTGATTCTGCCCGGATTACAAAAGGAACAACACACAACTTAACGCTGAAGGTAACAGACAATAAAGAGAATCAGAGTGTTTACAGCTGTGATTTCAAATGGTAAAGCCTAATAGATTCTGGCAGGATATGTCCCTTTCCTTATCATCTCTCTTATGCTCTTAACAACAAAAGGCTTGTCTTCGCGGTAAGTTACTCCAAACCATCTTTCGTTGCTCATCAGCACCTTTATTCTGATATCCCCGTTTTTTACGAATTTATCGACCGATGTAGGTATGTCAAGTTCCGATTTCAGATCCATTCCGCTCCTAATTATGAAGTTTCTGAATTCCTCTCCAAGGAAATCATAGCATGATGGCTTAAATCCCCACAGGTTCATTGAAACTATCTCATTACCGGTAAAATTAAGTTCTTTTCCATCAGGGCCGGGGGCAACTGCACCATCACGGGTTTTTGAAATCTGGCGTGTCTCAACTATTCCCTGCAGTAAGCCATCACTTCCTGCCTTACATACTCCACGGTTAACGTGTCCATGTTCAGAAAGCGTATTTCCAAGCTTATAACCAACTATGCTGTAGCAATTCGGGTCCTTATCGTTTACGAGAAAATCGTGAAGAATCGTAAAGGACTCAACCCCATAATAATCATCGGCATTTATGACACCGAATGGTTCATGGATCTTTTCCCGGGTAACAAGGATAGCGTGGCTGGTTCCCCATGGTTTCTGCCTTTCTGGAGAAACATTTACTCCCTCCGGCAGATTTGTAATCTCCTGGAAAACATAATCGACCTCTATTTTATCCTTCAGCCGCTCAACAAATCTTTCCTTTATCTGTTCTTCGATATCCCGGCGTACTACAAAAACAATTTTCCCAAATCCAGCGCGTATTGCATCATAAATTGAATAATCTATAATCGTTTCGCCGGATGGGCCAACTTCATCAAGCTGTTTATTTCCGCCGTAGCGGGTTCCCATTCCTGCTGCCAGAACTAAAAGTGTAGGTTTCATGTTTTTCAAGATTTGTATTCGCAATTATACAGAAAATATTTCTACTTTTATTAAAATCATTTGGTTTTTGGATATGAAATTTAAGCTTGAAATATGTTCAGGCAGTGTTGAATCTGCCGTCAATGCGCAACTGGCAGGCGCCGACCCCGGGAAGATAATAAATATCATAAATATCCTTAAAATGATCTGAATCACTTTGATATTTTCTCCGGCTTGTTACCTTTGCAATTCCTTAAATCAGATTGTTAAATAAATTTTGAAAAAAAAGATATTATGAAGAGATTATTTTTAGCCGTCCTGGTGATCATGTTCACAAGCTTTTTACAGGGGCAGGATACCGATGCCTGTACGAATTTCATTGTTACAAAAGGAGCCTCAGTCAACGGTTCGACTATGATTTCATATTCCGCTGATTCTCATACACTATATGGAGAACTTTATTACTGGCCGGCAAGAGATTATCCTGCCGGAACGATGCTTGATGTAATTGAATGGGATACTAATAAAAACCTGGGAAAGATACCACAGCTGGCTCATACATATTCAGTTGTTGGTAATATGAATGAACATCAGCTGGCAATAGGGGAAACAACATATGGTGGTGTGGAAGGACTGGTTGATACAACGGCAGGAATGGATTATGGAGGCTTAATATATCTCTCGCTTCAAAGGGCTAAGAACTCAAGGGAAGCAATTAAAGTTATGTCAGAACTGGTTTCACAATATGGCTATGCAAGCGAAGGTGAATCATTTTCTATTTCTGATGCCAACGAAGCATGGATATTTGAGATCATAGGGAAAGGACCTGGAAATAAAGGTGCCGTGTGGGTCGCACGCAGGATCCCTGACGGATATATTTGTGCTCATGCAAACCAGGCAAGGATACGGACATTCCCGCTGGCCACAGGCAAAAAGAAATCAATTGCAATAACTTCAAAAGACCTCAATCGGATTTTTGATCCTATTGTTGAGTGTGTCTATGCGTATGACGTTATTGATTTTGCCAGAACGAAAAAATTATATAGTGGAACAGATCAGGAATTCAGCTTCTCAGATACCTATAACCCGATAACTTTTTCGGGTGCCAGGTGGTGTGAAATAAGAGTTTGGTCTTTCTTCAAATCAGTCTGCAAGGATATGGATCAATATATAGGTTACGTTTCCGGGCATGATCTGAAAAACCGTATGCCGTTGTGGATAAAACCCGACCGCAAGATTTCTAACCAGGATATGATGAATTTTATGCGCGATCATCTTGAAGGAACTCAATTCGACATGAGAAAAGATATAGGAGCAGGTCCTTTTGGTTCACCTTACAGGTGGCGTCCGCTTACATGGAAGGTTTCGGATGACAAAAATGCACCGGAATATACCAACGAAAGAGCTGTAAGCACACAGCAGACAGGCTTCGTATTTGTTGCCGAGTCTAGGAGCTGGCTTCCCGATCCGATCGGTGGAATATTCTGGTTCGGAGTCGATGATGCCAATACTACTGTTTTTACACCTATGTATTGCGGAATTACTGAGATCCCCGGATGTTTTAAAGTCGGAAATGGAGATATGCTTACTTATTCACCTACTTCAGCCTTCTGGCTGTTCAACAGGGTTGCAAACCAGTGCTATCTTCGCTATGATCTTATGAGCCAGGATGCAAAAAAAGTTCAGGCGCAGCTTGAAACATCATATCTTGCTGATATAAAGACAGTTGATGATGCTGCTATAAAATTATTCAGCCAGGGTGAAAAAGAAGCCCGCGATTTCCTTACCTCCTATTCTCTTAAGTCGGCACAGAATACTTTTGATCAATGGAAGACATTAAGTGAATACCTTTTGGTCAAATATATTGATGGTAATATAAAGAAGGAAAAAGACGGGAAGTTTGAAAGGACAAAATATGGAGCCCCTTTAATGCCAAATCAGCCAGGATATCCGGATTCGTGGAAGAAATCGGTCATCCAGGATAACGGGAAAATGCTGCAAGTGCCTGCTGGTATTGGTCATTAATTTGTTCCCTGGTGCTGGGTACTTGGTCCTCGTTAATGTAAGGTTTCACCGAGCACCGAGAATCGGGACCGATTGCCAAAGATGAATTAATCCATCAGGAAATATTTTTTGTCATGCTATTCATTATATAAATATTATTTATACATTTGCGTCCGATTTTCAGAGATCAAAATACAGATTATAAAATACTTCGAGAAATGAATTTAATGAATGTAGTTGAGAAGGAATTGACGGTAAAAAATGAATACCCGAAATTCATAGCAGGAGATACAGTTACCGTCCATTATAAGATTGTTGAAGGTAACAAGGAAAGAATACAGCAGTTCCGCGGGGTTGTCATTCAGAGAGTCGGCAGCGGTCATACCGAAACATTTACTGTAAGGAAAATGTCAGGCAATATAGGTGTTGAAAGGATATTTCCATTTGCATCACCTTTCATTGACAAGATTGAAGTGAACAAGCACGGGAAAGTCCGCAGGGCGAGGATATTTTATATCCGCGATCTCACCGGTAAAAAAGCACGTATCAAGGAAAAGAAATTCTGATAAAAAAGCTGCCCGAAGGCAGCTTTTTTTATGAGTATGTGGGATCAGATTTTATTTATTAATTCCTGTTTTTTGGTTTTGGCTTCTTCAACCAGCTTAGTTGCCTGTATATCTGCCTCAGTTTTAAGTTTGGTTGCTTTCTTTTCTCCCTCTTTTTTAAGAGAATCTGCTCCTTTCTGAGCTGCCATTTTTGCTATTGTGCCCTTTGATGCAGCACCATCGGTTAGTTTCTGAGCCTGGATATCCGATTCCTTACGGATCTTTACTGCAGCAGAATCAGCCTGATCGCGCAACTGCTGTCCCCTGGTTTCTGCTTCACTCACCAGCTTGTCGCCCTGGGTTTCTGCTTCCTGCCGTAGTTTCTCCTTGCCTTTGTCAACATTATTGTCGATAGTCTGTTTCACAGTTTCTTTGGCTGTTTCCTTCAGGCCGGAGGAGGTCTCCCCTGTCGAGCTTCCGAATACAGGCATCACAACAGGCTTACCAAATACTCCAGTGATCTTCACATTTATCTTGAGGATATCAGCCGGTTTAAAAACGATGCCGAAAGATGAGGCTTGTGCCGAGAGATTGTCGATGAGCGAATTGACAGAACTTCCCAGATCTGACCTCGGAATTTCAGTCTTGACAAGGTAATTCAGAGTCTGGTCCAGCCCCTGGTCGCCGCTCACGTTCATTTTTATGTTGCCGACTTTAGTATCGAAAGGACTTACATATACTCTCCCATCGCTTATCTTAAAGCTTGCATTAATGTTTTTGAATGTACTGCTGTACTTGTCGCTAAGCTTAAGCACGTCCTTCATTTTATTATAAGCAATAGATTCAACCAGAGTAATCTCGTCGGACTGAAGCTTGCCGCTTCCGGCTATGGTTTTTATTACAGGCATCATGTTGCTTCCAAGAAGGCTCTGGTAAGAAAGCTGAAGATTGATTTTCCCGTCAATCCCCTTTGCAGCAGGCGCCAGTTTCTGTATTGTATTGAATGTTGTAAATGCATCTTTAACTCCCAGATTCTGAACATTGAAATCTGCTTTCATAACCGGTTTAAGGGTATCACGGGTATCATAATCTGCATTCATGGATATCAGTCCGCCAAGTATGTTCATCGCCGCATCGCGGAAGCTAAGAATCCCATCATGGATTAAGATATGGCCTTTGATATTATGGGCCTTTATTTTGTCATATATCAGGCTGTTTATCACAGCATTGAAATCAAAATCGATGTTTTTAGGAATAACAATTACAGCAAGCGATGTTGTGTCTTCAACAGCTGCAGTATCCGAAACCATCTTGGAGAGTATATCTGAAACATCGATCATATTTGACTTTAATGTAAGTGTTCCTTTGATAGTCTCATTTTTCAGAATAAATGGAATATAATTCTCCAAACGACCAGCTACATTGAAGTCACTCTTTCCTCCTATATTCATATCGGCCTTAGACATGGCAGCATATGCCGGCGAAAAATCAAACGAAGCCTCGCTGATTTTAACTTCAGGATACCCGATCATAACCACCTGCATATTTTTAATATTCATTGAACCTGAAGCCTGAAATTTATCATATTGCTCCTTTTTAATCATGGAGTAGCGTCCGGCCATCTTAACTGACATGTCAATCAGTCCGGAAAGGCTTATGCTGTCAAGAGGCACAGCTTTTGTAAGTGCAGCCAGGTCGATTTTACCGATCATCGATCCCGAGAAGTCAGGATCACTCATTGGGGTCTTCAGGGCAAATGTCATATCGAACGGATTGCCTGCAAGATCAAAATGGAAGCGGTCTACATTCACCGTGGTCTTATCCATATCTTTCCCATCCATATAAATATCTGACCTGATATTTATATTCTGAATTTTTTCCGGTAGCGCAGGGTAGCTTACCATGCCGTTTCTGACATCAATTGCAAGTGAAATATCAGGCATTGTGCTGTCAGAATCGCTGTAAACGCCTTTGGCCGATCCATTCATGGTAAATTCCCCGCTTGCCTTAAGATCTTTATAATCTGCCATATAAACAGCAGGAATCAGCGATAGCAAGGACTTGAATGAAGCCTTCTCGGTACTGAACTTCAAATCAGTTGTAATGTCATCAGCAGGCATCTCGACCGTACCTGTAAATATCAGCTTCAGGTCATTCAGCAAAATGTAATTGTCCCGGAAAGTGAATATCCACTTATCAAGATTGGCGAGCATATCTATCTTAGAGTCTACAACTGCCTTGTTAATATATTTAACCCCGTCCATAATGAAAGTAACATCACCGGAATTCAGGCTGATCTGCAAATCGGTCTGGCTCATTGTCATATCGCCTTTAAGTTCGAAATTCAGCTTATTGAGACAGGCTTCCATTGCATAACCCTTATCGACATAGGAGACTGAGCTGTTGCGCACCGTGACCTGCTTGAGAAGAATCTTCAGACCTGAAGATGTGGTATCAGTTACAGCAGCTGCAGTATCAGCCGATGGCTTCATTATATCATAGTTTGCACTTCCGTCCTTCAGGTAAATCACATTAACCACTCCCCCATCAATTATTATTGATTTGACCTCATAACCTGACTTTCTAAAAAGGCTTGCAAGGTTAAATACCATGTTAAATGATTTAAATCCGGCAAGTGTATCGCCGGCGAATTTATCGACACCGACCACAGATACATCCTTCATCCCGAACGAAAGGTTAGGAAAGTTATGGAAGAAGCCAAGGCTGTAATCTGCAAATCGGACATTTGCATTAACAGATTTGTTGATTACCTGCTCGACTTTTGTCTTAATCTTATCTTTAAAGATGATAGGTATAGTAAAAAGCAGAATAAGGACCAGAAGAACCAGTCCAAGCAGTGATTTCACAATTATGCCGGCAGCCTTTTTCATAATATTTTATATTAACCAGATTATCAATATTATATAAACGGAATCTTATGCTTTTTATGACCATTAAAAGTAAATAATATTCCCGAAATTAAAAATAGAGCAAGTTTGTAGTGGACTGAAGTTTAGAGTGAGCTAAAGTTTGGAGTACTTAGAGTTAAATAAAATTCAGGCTCTTATTAAAAACTCTAAGTACTCCAGGCACTTAAGGCACTCCAAACTTACCGGACCTTTAGGCACTTTATAAAAACAAAAATTATTATATTTGCACTCGATAAAATGGTCCCGTAGCTTAACTGAATAGAGCATCTGACTACGGATCAGAAGGTTGGGGGTTTGAATCCCTTCGGGATCACTTATAAAAGGCGCAATTCAATTGAAATACAACGAGTTGCGCTTTTTTTTATTGTCTTATTTCTTCAACAGTTCCACAACGTAATAAAGAACTTCCGTCCCAGCTGAGATAAAATAAATTTGCATTGTATATCTCAATTGAATAATTTTATATTGTGGATTTTGACTTTAAATGCTGATTATATGGGAAATATACCGGATGTAGTTTTTTTGATTCTCGGTTTAGCCTGTCTGATAGTATTATTATCTATTAGAAGTGAATTAAGGAGTATCACTCATAAGAAAAGAAGAAGAATCAATGAATGGAGTCTCGAAGATCAATTAAAGCATCGGGTTAAATATTTACATCAATGTCGGCATCTTGAGAAACATCTAAATATCATTAAATCGAGAATCCCTGATTTAGCTATCGAGGACTCTCTAAATTAGGGGGTAAAAATCCGACTTCATCAAAGCCTCTAATTTCCCAAGAACAGGATTATTAAAACAGAAAGCCACCGGAGCTGGTTTCCGTGGGCTTTCTATATTAACATGTATATATACCTGGTTTTCTGAAAAAATCCCGGTTATTTCCGGGATTTTTAATATCTGGATATCTATAGTTAATCAATAGGGAAGTTAAGGTCTAATTTTTTGGACGATAAATTGAAAAACTTGAAATCTTCCATTCATTTAATTTCTTCTCAAGATTCATTGTGCATAGCATATAACCTGAAGTGGTTATCATAGTGTCTTTCTTTATACCCGGAAGGGTAGCTACAAGTGTGTATGTCCAATTATCCTTATATATTGCCCAGGCTGCATCACCTATTACCTTTATTTGAATAAAGTCTTTTGTGTTCTCAGGGTTGGTTACCTTAACTGGGTTATTCTTATAAAATGTTGATAGCTCTTTCCATCCTTTATAAAGTTCAACTGTGTCGCAACTTGCACTTAAACGTGTCTGATAGTCATCCTGAACATAATAAGACAGAACTTTTGCAGTATCGTTCTGGAGAAATGCTTGAGTTTCATTGTGAATCAGAGCTTTGATAGCTTCTGTTTCTTTTTCAATATCAACTTTCGGTTTACAAGCATAAATTAACAGGACTGCACATGAAAGAATGATGAAATACAATTTTTTCATAGGTGAAAGTTTTTAGTTAATGAAAATAAATTAGTTACAAATACCTGCAATGTCGATTTCTATGAAGACTTATTATCCAAATTCTTAAACAAAGTTACACCTTGTTTAAACCAAAGTCAACTTTATTTTAGATAGCGTCACTGAAGAAATTCGTGATTTTCTATATAAGAAGGGCCAACCTTATAGTCATGTCAATGATTCAGTGCGAAACGGCAAAAGGAACGGCTGGACCCAGGATAAAGTTTCTAATTTCCAAAGAAATAGATTATAAAAACACTTTCCAGTTTGCAAAAGCGTTATCTTTGAAAAAAGGAGCTTTGTGACAAAAAAAGTCATAATAAGAATATTGATAATAGTATTTTCTACTCTGCTATTATTTCCACTGAATTCGTGTGCCGTACATAAGTACCATCGGCCTCATTCGGATAGTCATATCTCAAAACCGCTTCAGAGACCACCAAAAAGATAATAGAAGCGAATAGTCCCTTTAGTATTTCACGCAACGAACAGAATAGCCAGAAACTTTACTGTAATTATCACTGGACAAATGGTCGTAATCGGTATTAGTATAACGGTTATAGGCATTCGTCGCATCATACTCGGTAGCTGTCCACCAGCGCGCGTACCTTCCAACAGTTAGGAATGAACCACCGCTGAAACGCATGCCGCCCGGAAGAGCTGAAAAGCCGGTTGCATTTCTTTTAGCAGGATAATCGGTATTGCCAATTGACCCGGGGTAAGCATTGCTAAAATCCCATCCGGTCACAGCTGCCAAGGCTTTTCCCAGTCTATTTGGCGCTATAGTTGTGCCATCATAATTATAACCATTTAAAACCAGGTAATTTTCAAGCATATACCAGTCCGCATCACTTGGAATGTTCCATCCGGTGGGACATGCACCCTGAACACCACTCGGAGTGTGGGTACTACTTGCTGCTCCGTTCATAGCGGCTGCCCAGGTATATAAGGCGCCATAAATATCTTTATTGAGAAGATCATCATTATTCCAGCAGTAGGCTTTGCTTAAAATTGTTAATGCATTCCAATTTAAATCTCCGGTTACTAAATCTATAGCTGCCCCATCTGAATAATGAGTGCTTTTAAGATTCTCAGCCATCCACATCTGTGTTCCTATTTGTACGACCGGATAGTTGTAATTGTCAAAATCAGTGCATGAAACAAAATTAAAAGTAATTGTTTTATCAGATGCAGGGATGTCTGTTATTGTTGTTGTGTAAATTCCTGATGTGCCAGTAAATTTTAATCTGTCGCCGTTTGTATATGGCATATCAATAGTAGCCTGAACACCTTTAGAGTCCGTCTCTTTGATTTTATCGCCGGTCACCTGAGCAGGTCTGATTTTCTCTATTCTGATAGTTCCGGAGGATTTGCCATTGCATAATAATTTCCCTGAATATTGATAAGAGCTGCCTTTGACACTTATCAGATAAAAACCATTTTTTAAACCTGAAAGACGTAATTCCTGAAGGCAATTTTCTAAATAACTTTGAATCTGAGCTACCTGTTTGCCATTCATGTCAGACAATGTAATAGTAGCATTTCCCGCTGCAGGCGGGTTAATCTGTAAAGTTGAACTCTCCGTCATTGGATTAGGATAAATCTTCAAGTTAGATGCTAGTGTATTTTCAATCGGAGAAATCCCTACAGTAATTGTCAATTGTAGAATATCACCCCCGTTTAAATTGAGAATTGTGCCAGTTGTTAAGTTTTCAACTTTAACGGTATTTACGGTAGATGATAAACCCGTACCAGCAAAAGAGATAAGATAATTCTGTGCATTTACTGATAATGACCAGGAAATGACAAGTAAAAAAAATACTTTCTTCATGGTAATTATTATTATTTGATTCCTGTAACCAAAGTTACATCTTGGTTATGCCAATGTCAACTTTATTTCGAGCAAAACTTGATATCGTCCGCCATGAGATAGCGCCTTAAATCGCCTTGTTTGAGGTCGTATTAAAAAAGCCTGTCTCTGGTTCCCATCGTTGGTTTTATATATTATAGAAATATTCAATGATCTAGTAATCCATGATCAGCTTCTTCTTTGGAAGGAATGACACCACCAGGGCACCTGTCAGGGCAATGCATATCAGAACGGAAAAACCGATTGAATAGTTTTTTGATCCGATATCATACAATTTACCCACCAGCATGGGCATTGCAGACTCAGCCAGCCCATCGGCAACCAGGATTATTCCCATTACCCTTCCGAGTATCCTGACCCCGAATAAATCGCCTGCCATTAATGGAATAATCATATAATCGCCGCCGAGCCCCAGGCCGAAAATTACAGCAAAAACATAGATGCGGCCGTTAAATTCAGGAAGAAGAAGCAATGGAATAGCACTCCCTACAATCAGATATATCAATATCATCACATACTTCCGCGGGAAAAGATCGGCCATCCATCCCATTAACACACGGCCTACGAGGCTCATCAGGGCAACCAGCGACATGACATTTGCTGCCTGGGATTGCGAAAAACTAAGGTCGCGCAGATATAGCTTAAGATGCTGATTTATGCCTCCTATTGCAGCAATTGAACACATGCTGCCAAATGCAAGCAGGTAAAAATTCGGGTTTTTAAGAATATCCTTTATTGGAATAGCCGGCTCAGGGCTTGCTGAATTTGCAAAATCAGGAGGGGCGTTCTTTACAAAGAAGGCCAGAGGAAGTGCAACCACAACTATGATTCCGGCAAGTACAACTAAAGCCAGATGCCAGCCCACATTTCTTTCCAGAGTTGCTGCGATCTGTGGCACAAGGGCAAAACCTGTGCCTATGCCGAGGTAGGCTATTCCCATTGCTTTTCCCCTGTTTTTTGAGAACCACCTTGATATCAATACCTGGCAAGGCAATGGACCACCAAAAACATATCCCAGGGCAACAAAAATATATGAGATATAAAACAGACCCAACGATTTCATCATGCTGAGACCTATAAGAGCTCCGGCTGTCATCAGGATCCCTGTCATCATAAGCTTCCGTGGGCCGTACTTGTCTATGAGCCAGCCTGCAATAAATCCAAACAAGGGAGCCACCAGCAATTTGCCCAACGCATTACCTGATGTTACAACCGTCCTGGACCATCCAAATTCCTTAATATAAAAGTCATAAAAGAAAGGAAGGCCGTACAATACAAAACCAACAATTGCAAGCAGGGTAAAAAATGCTGCAATCAGGATAAATGTCTGGTTCCCTGCTTTCAATGGTTTATAATTCATATTAATATAATCTAATTTATTTTTTATTATTCTGCCAGCCTTTAACACTAATCACCAGACCGATTTTCCTGCCAGCCTTGAGAGAGAATAAAAAGCGGCTCCGATAAGTGCAGCTTTTGATCCAAGCAAAGCTCTTTCAATGCGCACTTCAGATCTGCAGTTTTCAAGAGAATTTTTAAAAGCGCTCTTTTTAACCAGTTTAATATAGGAATCAGCCGCTTCAGCCATGCCTCCTCCGATTACAATTATTTCCGGGGCAAATATTGTTATCAGGTTTGCAAGGCCGATACCCACAAGTTCAGCATTCTCACGGACAGCTTTAACGGCAAAGCGGTCCTTCTTATAACTCAGTTCAAAAATCTCCTTGCAGCCTGGAACATTTATCTTTTTCCTTTGAGTAATTCCAGCTAATTCTGAGTACCTTCTTACGAGAGCTGAAGCGGAAGCCAGATGTTCAAATGATCCTCTTATCCCTTTGTCGCTAATGCCATTATCATAGTTTATTATCATCTGACCTATTTCTCCGCCAGCATTGTTTACACCCCTGTAAAGCTTGCCGTTTATGATAATTCCTCCTCCAATTCCAGTACGCAGTGCAACAAAAATGATATTGTTGAAATTCCTTGCGGCTCCAAACCTGTGTTCAGCTATTGTCATCAAGTTGGCATCATTCCCGACAAATACCGGAAGACCTGTATCGCTGTTTATAATCCTGGCAACAGGTACGTTTATCCAGCCTTTTATTCCCTGGTCAGGGCCAAGTACTACTCCAACCTGGTGATCGATAAAACCTTTGGCTGATAAACCAACACAGATTGGATTAATTCCTTTAGCTGCGACCTGTCTCCTGATTTCGGTTATCCCTGCTGAAAGCTTATCTATAATATGTTTCTTTTCCTGGGTCTGACCGATTGGGAAAGATAATGATTCAATAATTTCACCTGCGTAATTAACAACAGCCAGATTCAAAGAAAAACGGCCTATATCTGCTCCAATCGCTGCTGCATTTTTAAACATTCCCTTTTCACAAATGAAGAGACAATATAATAATTTTTAATAACTATCATTTAAATTGGAAAAACATTCCTCCATTAATACATTTTGACCCTCATCCCAGCCCCCGCCGAAGCGGGGCAGGCTTTCCCCCTTGGGGAGGCCCGAGCGTTTAAAAATTGCTCGGTGAGCAATTTTAGCGAAGGGGCCAGCTTGCCGCAGAGGCTTTCCCCCTTGGGGAAAACGGAAAAGGGGTTAAAAATAACAAAGAAGTGAGTTCAGGATTTTTTTATAACTTTGACATTCTTTGAGTTAAATGAGAAATATGAAAGCCAAAATCAAGCAGATATTTGATAATGAAGCATCTGCAATTCAGAATATACCTGTTGACAGCAGTTATGAGAAGGCCATTGAAATTATACATACCCGGGTTCATAAGAAAAATGGGAAGCTTGTGACTTCAGGGATGGGAAAGGCAGGACAGATTGCTCATAACATTGCAACTACATTCAGTTCAACCGGGACACCCTCCGTTTTCCTGCATCCAAGCGAAGCGCAGCATGGTGATCTTGGCATTCTGCAGGAGAACGATGTTTTGCTCGCAATTTCTAATTCCGGCAAGACGCGGGAAATAATTGAGCTTATAGATCTTAAAAACAATCTCTTTCCAGGAATCCCCGTCATTGTCATTACCGGCAATAGCGAGAGCCCTCTTGCGCAGAAATCTGATTGTCATATTCTTACAGGGGCTCCTTCAGAAGTTTGTCCTCTGGGACTTACACCCACCACTTCCACTACTGTTTTTACAGTCATCGGCGACGCGCTTGTTGTGATGATGATGGAAAAAATCGGGTTCACAGCAGGTGATTACGCAAAAAGACACCATGGCGGATACCTTGGGACAAAATCAAGGGAAAAATCGGGAATTCAGGATCTTGACGGCGAAGGTAATAATAAGCGGTAAAAGAGTTCAGACAGATTCTTTCATAAGCTGTGCTATTGCTTTTCCGATAGTATCCTGAAAAAGGTTTGCGTTTTCAATCCATTTCAATATAACAGCGCTCGCTTCAGGGTGATGTGGAGTACGCAGTGAAACTGTTTTTAATGTAAGCTCCTTAAACTCACTTACATTTTCGAGCACTTTTTCAAAGTAAACCCTGAAAAATGAATCTGTTATGAAAAAATATCTCTTCCTGTCGGCAACAAATGTTTTATAATCAATGATCTTATTTGAAAGAAGAAAATTCAGTGAGTTGCTTACCGAGCTCTTGCTGGCCTTGAAGTATTCTACAAGCTCCTCAAATGTTTTTTCGGGAGGATCGCTTATGGTAAAGTAAGCCACAATTCTTCCCTGCATCGGCGTCAATCCGAATTTCTCAAATAGCTTCCCTGCCTCTTCAACCATTTCGCGACTTTTTTTTCCACTTTCTTCCATTAAATTCTATTCAAGGATTCAGAATTGCAGACAAATTTAAGACATTTTCAGATTAGTTCTATAACTTTTGAACTAAAAAAACAAAAAAGAAATTTCTTTGCAGGATTATATAAAAAGATTAGATTTGAAATCTTAAGAGTTGAACTCAGGGATTAATAATATTATGTCTATGACAGCCAGCAATTCATCTACCGGATCCAAAAGTAATTATATCATTTCACTCTCAATAATAGGAGTTTTATATTTCATTTTTGGTTTTGTAACATGGCTCAACGGAACACTGATGCCTTTCTTACAAACTGCATGTGAGCTGACGCCTTTTGAGGCAAGTATGGTTGTACTTGCTTTTTATATAGCGTACTTCGTAATGGCGCTTCCTTCATCATTTGTACTTAAAAGAACCGGATATAAAAACGGCGTTTCCATTGGTCTGTTAATAATGGCGGTTGGAGCCCTGACATTTATCCCGGCTGCATATTCACGCATGTTCGGAGTATTTCTGGCTGGCTTGTTTATAATGGGAACCGGGTTAGCTCTTCTTCAAACGGCAACAAATCCCTTTATTACGATTATTGGTCCCCGGGAAAGCGCTGCAAAACGTATGGCAATAATGGGCATATGTAATAAAATGGCTGGAGTAATCAGTCCGCTTGTTCTTACTGCTCTGATAATGCACGGGATGGATAAATTCAGCGAAGTCAACATGGCGAATCTTACTTTCGATCAGAAAGATGTGTTACTCAGCAACCTCGCTTCCAGAGTTGTTGTCCCTTACGCAGCCATGGGTTTATTGCTTGCCTTATTCGGCTTACTGGTGAAGTTTTCTTCATTGCCGGATGAGATAGAAATTGAAGAAGACGACCATGAAACGATGAGAGGATTTATCAAACAAATACCCGATGCTCTTAAAATCCGTAACTTACTGCTTGGCATTATAACAATTTTTGTGTACGTAGGGGTCGAGGTGATGGCTGGTGATAGTCTGACACAATTCGGAAGGTCGCTGCACTTGTCATATGCATCAAAACTCACCTCCTTTACAATGACTTTTATGGTATTCGGATATTTACTTGGCATTGTTCTCATTCCGAAAATAATCAGTCAGTCAAGGGCTCTTTTAATTTCAGCTATCCTTGGCGTTTTGTTTGCTTTTGGCGCTATTAACTCATCAACAGCCGATAATAATCTGTTTTCATCAGTTTTTGGATGGTTGAACAGGCTTCCCGGCTTTAATATCCCCTTGATCCCCAACGCAGTCTTTTTCGTTACGCTACTTGGCTGGGCAAATGCACTCATGTGGCCTGCAATATGGCCTCTTGCTCTGAATAATCTCGGAAAATATACAAAAATAGGTTCAGCTTTACTTATCATGGGTATTGCAGGCGGAGCATTGATTCCTCCTACTTATGCAAAAATCGGCCAGTCAATAGGGTTTCAGCATGCTTTATGGATTATGGTTCCAATCTACATTTTCATAATGTATTATGCATTCCTGGGACACAAAGCAGGATTAAAGAATGGAAACTGATCTCAGGGAAATATTTGAATGTTTCTGCGCTGAGGGCACATTTTTAAGGGGAGAGCCTTTCGGAAGCGGACATATTCATGATACTTTCAGGATCGAAACCGCAGAAAGTGACAAGGATGATTATATCCTTCAGTGTCTTAATAACAGGATATTTAAGAACATACCTGAGCTACAGGAGAATATTGAAAGAGTCACTGTTCATCTCCGGAAAAAGCTGAGCAATATTCCCGGGTCTGATATCAGGCGAGAGTGCCTGCAGCTTATCGCATCAAAAGAAGGCAAAAGCTGGATAACCGATAAGCAGGGTAAGTTCTGGAGGATGTATATTTTCATCTCGGACCACCGCTCGTACAATATTGTTGATACTCCGGGGAAAGCATATGAGGGAGGAAAGGCAATCGGCCGTTTTCAGGCAATGCTGGCTGATCTTCCCGGTAAACCCCTGCATGAAACAATTCCCTTTTTCCACAATATTGAAAAAAGGCTTGAAACATTTCAAAAAGTAATAAATGCTGATCCATTAGGCAGGGTCGGTAATATCGGAGATGAGATATCGTCTGTTCTGCGAAGGGCCGACGAAATGAAGATAATCCTCAGGCTCGGCAGGGAGGGTAAAATTCCCCTGAGGATAACCCATAACGATACCAAGTTTAATAATATACTCCTTGACAGGAACGACAAAGCGCTTTGCGTAATCGACCTGGATACCGTAATGCCGGGTTATATCCATTATGATTTTGGTGATGCTATCAGAACTGCAGCCAATACTGCATCTGAGGATGAAAAAGAGCTTTCAAAAGTAAGGATGGATATTGAATTGTTTGAAGCTTATGCCGGAGGGTATCTTTCAGAGACCTGCAACACGCTCAATGATACTGAAAAGGAATACCTTGCTTTTGCACCGGGGCTTATCACATATACAATAGCCACGAGATTTCTCACAGATTACATTGACGGCGATAATTATTTCAAGGTGCACCATGAACATCATAACCTCCAGAGAGCACGGGCGCAGCTAAAACTAGTTGAGAGCATGGAAGATCAATATCGAGAGATGAAGGAGATTATAGAGGGTCTGATTAAAGATAAAAGACAAAAGTAAAAAGATACAAGTAAAAAATACAAGTAAAAAGTAATCCACCTTCGCTGCATCCTTCGCGTAAGCTTCGGATGCCAAAGAAAGCTATGGAGGACAAAGAAATAAAAAGGTAATAGTTAGGATGGAGTGGACAAAAGAAGAGTACAGGTTTCTTAAAACATTAAGCAATCCTGACAAAATTCAGGCATATCTTGATTCAATTGACTATAATCCAAATTATGAGTGCAGGTCACCGAGATGGGTGATGAAGAAGCGTTCGGCTCATTGCTTTGAAGGAGCGTTGTTTGCTGCAGCTGCTCTGCAATTCATTGGATACAAGCCGCTCATTGTCGACATGCTGGCAGTAAATGATGATGACCATGTCATAGCAGTTTTCAGGGAAAATGGCTTCTGGGGGGCAGTTGCCAAATCGAACTTCACATCGCTCCGGTACAGGGAGCCGGTTTACAAAAGTCTCCGGGAGCTGATAATGTCATATTTTGATTTCTATTTCAATACAGATGGGTGTAAATCACTTAGATCATATTCAATTCCTTTCGATCTGACTACTCTTGAACCGCGCCATTGGGAGACCACTGATGAAGACCTTGAATATATTGGCGATAAGATTGAATCGCTCCGTCACTTTCCTGTCGCTACCGGGAAGATGATAAAGGGACTTTATTATGCGAGTGATTCAATGCTCAAGGCTGGTATGCTCGGATCAAAACCTGAAGGATTATTTAAACCTGCAAAAAACAATAAAAAGTAAATGGAAACTACCAAATTGTCAAAGTACCGCTGGGTGATCCTTACTGCCCTGATGATGATAACCATGATGTCCCAGATTCAATGGCTCACGCATGCTCCAATTGCAAGAGCCGCTGAGGTTTACTATAAAGGGAGGTTCAATCCCCTGTCATTCTTCAATATCGATTTCCTGGCTTCATCATATATGATCCTTTATCTGATTTTCGCCATACCTGCCTCATACTTCATCTCCACTTTCGGAATTGTAAAAGGAATAGGACTGGGCGTTCTTCTGACAGTTGTCGGAGCAAGTCTGAAAGGATTTTCAGGTGAATCATTCAAAATGGTAATGGCAGGCCAGGTGATTCTGGCGATTGCACAGCCTTTTATAATCAATTCTCCAACAGCAGTAGCGGCGCGATGGTTCCCGGTAAAGGAGAGGGCAATAGCAACAGGTCTGGCGACCCTTGCACAGTATATCGGCATTCTGATTGCAATGGTTATTACTCCTATGCTCATTGTCTCATCACCTTCATCACCGGAATATGGAAACGGCATCGGAAGAATGCTTCAGATATACTGCATAATCACGGTTGTTGCTTCAGTGACCGGATTGATCCTGCTGAGAGAGAGGCCAAATACCCCTCCGTCGGACGAAAATTATACCAGAATAGATTTTTTCAGCGGACTGAAACATATTTTCAGCCTCCGGGACATGTGGATAATGATTTTGCTTTTTACAATCGGGCTTGGAATATTCAATGCTGTGAGCTCAATGGTCGATTCGATAGCGAAATATATCGGTGTTGATGATTCCAATGGATTGATAGGTGGACTAATGCTTATTGGCGGCATAATTGGCGCTATAATAATACCAGTTTTATCTGATATTTATAAGAAGAGAAAGCTTTTCCTTGTGATTTGCGTGGTAGGGATGATTCCCGGAATTGCCGGGATTACTTTTGCTCCAATTCTTACAGGCGGACCGGGGGTTCATCCTGAAGCTGCTCACACAATGGCCCTGGTCTGTTCATTCATACTTGGTTTCTTTGTAATGAGTGCCGGCCCTATAGGCTTTCAGTACGCTGCAGAGATATCAGCGCCAGCACCGGAATCGACATCTCAGGGATTAATGCTCTGGGTTGGCCAGCTTAGCGGCATAATTATGGTTACCGGAATGAGCATGAATAACAAATCCATGCTTCCTGTTTTCATGATTTCCTTTGTAATATTAATAGCGATTGCAGCCATTATGGTATCATTCATCAAAGAATCGGCCATTATACAGGCTGAAAAGAACAAATAAATTATTACCAATTCATTGGTCGAATCTTTTGATATCTTATCATATTGTATCACTGTACATTACAATTTCTTTATATTTAGCGGTCGAAGTTTAATTTGGAGAAATCCTGATATTGACTAATTTTGAACCCGTAAAAAACAGAGGCTTTAACACATTTCTGAACAGTGATCTGTTTTAAACAGGAATGTTTAATAAACATAAAAGGGTATGGATCTTTCAGGAAAAAGTTACAAGACTTTTAAAGAACGGCAGGAGGCTCTGAAAAATCAGTTTGGTCGTAAACAGGCAGAAAAGCAGCACTCCAAGGGAAAGCTCACCGCTCATGAGAGGATCAGCCTTCTTTTTGATAAAGGATCTTTTGAGGAGATCGATGCTTTTGTCACTCCGGCTGACCAGCCTGTCGAATTCGGTAAAGTTGACCGGACCTATGGAGACGGAGTAATCGTAGGTCACGGAAAAGTGAACGGCCGTCTGGTTTTCGCTTATGCCCAGGATTTCACGATAATGGGTGGCTCTCTTGGGATTGTGCATGCAAAAAAAATTGCAAAAATCCAGGAGATGGCCCTCAAGATGGGGTCTCCCATAATCGCACTCATCGACTCAGGAGGCGCCAGGATTCAGGAAGGTGTTGCAAGCCTTAGCGGATATGCTTCTATTTTCCAGAACATTATACATTCATCCGGCATTATACCCCAGATATCAGTTATCATGGGACCCGCTGCCGGAGGAGCAGTCTACTCCCCTGCCCTGACGGACTTTGTTTTCATGGTAAACCATACAAGCTATATGTTCGTCACTGGCCCGAATGTTGTAAAGGAGGTCCTGAACGAAGATGTCACATCCGAGCATCTTGGCGGTGCAGAGATACATGCCCGTAAAAGCGGGGTTGCGCACATGATCTATGATGACGAGGAGAATACCATACTGGCGCTGAAGAAGTTTCTATCCTATCTGCCATCCAATAATGTGGAGAATCCACCTATGGTTGCTGATGACGGAGGGACTCCGGATGTTAATGAGAAATTAAGGGATTGTATTCCCGACGATCCTAACAAACCATATGATGTTAAAGATGTCATAAACCTTATAATTGATAAGAACAGTTTCTTCGAGACTTCAGAGCTCTTTGCTGCCAATATTGTTACCGGTTTTGCAAGGCTCAGGGGAAAAACGGTTGGTGTGGTCGCTAACCAGCCCAAGGTGCTTGCAGGCGTACTGGATATTGATTCATCAACAAAAGGGGCTAGATTTATAAGGTTCTGTGATGCTTTCAATATTCCGATCCTGACTCTTGAAGATGTTCCCGGGTTTCTTCCCGGTGCTGACCAGGAGCACGCCGGTATTATCCGGCATGGAGCTAAGATGCTTTTTGCGTACAGTGAAGCCACGGTACCAAAGATTACCATCATCCTGCGGAAAGCGTACGGAGGAGCCTACATTGTGATGAACAGCAAAAACCTTGGAGGAGATTTCAGCTTTGCCTGGCCGACTGCTGAAATTGCAGTAATGGGACCCGACGGAGCAGTAGCAATACTTTACAGGAAAGAGCTGGCCGAGTCAAAAAATCCTGCAGAACTGAAAAAAGAACTCGTGAAAAAATACCGTGATAAGATAGCTAATCCATTTATTGCAGATGAGAGCGGATATATTGACGAAGTAATTGATCCGGCTGTCACGAGAGGAAAGATAATATCAGCGCTGAATGCCCTTTCAAATAAATGGGTTAAGGTTCCGGCACGAAAACATGGGAATATGCCTCTATAGAGACAGGTCTCAGACCTGTCTGTACAATGGCATCGAGATATCAATTGTAATGGTATGAAAATAAAGAAGATATTAATAGCAAACAGGGGTGAGATAGCCATCAGGGTGATGAAAACGGCGCACCTGATGAAGATAAAGACGGTTGCCATAAAAACTGCCTTAGAGGGTAATGCAATGTATCTTTCCTATGCTGACGAAATATATGACAACAGTGAAAATATCTCGGATTTCCCGGT
>PMBC01000095.1:0-2143 GCA_003152835.1 Bacteroidales bacterium
TCATTTTCTGACAGGCTTTCAGTTTTATAAATATTGAATCTTAATTCAACCTTTGTATTTACCTTATTGACATTCTGTCCTCCGGGTCCGCTGCTTCGCGAAGTGGAAAAAACCAGTTCACTCACCGGAATACGACTTTTTAATTCTTCACAGTTCATCATCACCTAAATAAAAAAAAGTGCAATACCTGCCACGCTGATTAAAGCACCAACGATCTCTTTAATAGTAACTCTCTGCTTAAAAAGTACAACTGCAGGTATCAAAATAAAAACAGGAACCAGTGCCATGATTGTGGAAGCTATTCCTGAAGCCGTAAATTTTACTGCAATCAGTGAAAATGAGACACCGAGAAAAGGACCAAAAAATGCTCCAAGGGTAGTTGCACCAACGGCCTTCTTATTCTGCATGGCTTTTCCGATACTATTCCATCTCGACAGGATGCTTATCAGGAAGACATATCCTGTAATCCCTGCAATAATGCGAATCTGAGTTGCAGCAAACGGGTCATAATCCTTCATTCCCAGTTTACTCAGAACAAGCCCGAGAGCCTGTCCCACAGCGCCTCCGATTGCATATAAAACACCTCTTGACGACATCTTCAATGATAATTTATCATCACCTTCTTTTCTGCTGAAAATCGCCAGGGAGATCCCGGATACAGTGAGTAACATCCCGATAAAATGGAAAATTGACAATCGCTCACCAAGGATCAGGAAACCGGCGAAGGCTGTCATCGGAGGTGAAAGGTTCATGATCAGCATTGAGAATCTGGAACCAATAATAGTATATGATTTAAAGAGGAACAGGTCGCCGAATACGAAACCAACTAACCCTGACAGCAAAAGCCAAAACCAGTTATACCCTGAGGCATCAGTAGGGAGCAGCATGCCTCTCCTGATCAATGTGAATATGCTCAGGAAGATAAATCCTGCAACCAGCCTGATAATATTTACCGGAAGCGATCCTACCTTGCGGCTTGCAAATTCAAATGACAAGGATGTGACCGTCCAGAAAACTGCCGTTAGCAAAGCAGCCAGCTCTCCAATATGTTGTTCCACAAAGATCATTATACCATTCTAATAAGGGCTTTGCAGAAACAAAATTCCTGCCTTCATAAACCTGTTTGTCATTCAGAAAACTCGAAGGTGTAATCTCCTGATCCTCTTTCCAGACCAATCCATTTACCTTCCCGCATTTTTTCAATTATTGTTAAATCATTACTTCCCTGAGGCAAGGGATGATTGTTCTCTGTGACTTTTGCGGGATCATCAACAGGAAGCACCACAGTAGCTTTTGTATTTGCAGGTATGGTGACGTGTACAATGATCCTGCCATCTTTTCTTGTCCAGCCTGAGGCAACTTTGCCATAGGGGCTTTCAAATGATGCTTTTGCGTATGAGAGATTTTTTGCCGGGTGAGGCTGAAGCAATAAATGCCTGTAGCCCGGATTCTGTGTTTCGATACCAGCCGATACCCTGTACATCCAGTCACCGATAGCGCCGTAGGCGTAATGATTAAATGAGTTCATGCCTGCATCCTGGAACGTGCTGTCAGTCTCCTGTCCGTCCCATCTTTCCCAGATTGTCGTTGCTCCCATTTTCACCGGATAGAGCCATGAGGGATAAGTCTCCCGGAGAAGGAGGTCATAAGCGACGTCCGTATATCCAGCATTAGTGAGCTCATTACATATATAAATTGTACCAAGAAAACCTGTTGAAAGATGATTCGCCCGGCTTCTTATATCATCGACCAGGAATTTTGCAGCCTTTTCTTTCAGATCCTCAGGAAGAAGTCCGAATTTCAAAGCAAGAATGTATGATGTCTGCGAACAAGTTCCGACTCTTCCTGCCGGAGTCACATATTCGTGAATGAATACATCCCTGATTTTATTAAATAGTTCAGCATAGTTTCTTTCATCATCGGTTTTGCCAAGCTCTTTAGCGGCTTTGGCAAGAAGTGAAGTGGAATATGCAAAGTAGGCGGTTGCAATAAAATCAGGTTCAGTATATCCGTCTGCAGCTGTATGATTATTCACTGGCGGGTGATAAAACAGCCAGTCTCCATATTTACTTCCGCCTTTCCATTGATATGAATCGCCTGCTTTCTTCCTTATATATTCAACCCACTTCTTCATGCTTGGATA
>PMBC01000095.1:2189-57897 GCA_003152835.1 Bacteroidales bacterium
TGTGCATCGCCTGTCCATCCAAGACGCTCATTCCTTTGCGGACAATCTGTGGGAACATCCACAAAATTGCCATTCTGTCCCCATACTATATTATGCTGAAGCTGATTAACAAGTGGATTAGAACATTCATAGGTACCGGTTGGTTCTATATCGGAATGAACCACCACTCCTGTAAGGTTTTCTGTTGTGAGCGTTCCGGGGAATCCTGTCACTTCAACAAACCTGAATCCCATGAAAGTAAACCTTGGTTCATAAGTCTCTTCACCTGTACCGGCAAGAGTATAAATAAACTGAGCTTTGGCCGACCTCAGGTTAGCAGTATAAAACTCTCCATATTTATCAAGCACCTCGGCATGACGTACTTTTATCACTGTTCCTTTTGGTCCTGTAACCTTAAGTCTTATCCAGCCTACCATATTCTGTCCCATATCGGCGACAAGACTTCCCTTCGGAGTGCGGAATATTTTAACAGGTTTAATCTCCTGAATTTTTCTAACCGGTGCGCCTTCCGAAGCTATGAGGTTAAAAGGATGATTGCCAATGGTCACCTTTTCCCATTTTGTATCATTATATCCTGGCTGATCCCATCCTGTCAGCTTCTTGTTAGCATCATAGATTTCACCATCGTAAATGTCACTCATTCTCAGAGCACCATCGTTATTGCATTTCCATGACTCGTCCGATACAACCAACTCTTCACTTCCGTCGGTATACACAAGTTTCAGCTGGACGAAGAGGCCTAATTTTTTGCCATATATAGCCCAGTTATCTCCCCATGCCAGAGTGCCCCGGTACCAGCCGTCACCAAGAACTGCGCCAATCGCATTGTTGCCTTTCACAAGCTGTGATGTTACGTCATAAACCTGGTATTGCAGCCGTTTTCCATAGGAAGTCCAGCCCGGAGTCAGTACCTGGTCGCCAACTTTCCTGCCATTGATATGCAGTTCATAAAAACCATGTGAGGTCACATAAACCTCAGCTTTCTGAACGGTTTTCGCTACTGTAAAATCTTTCCTGAAATGAGGTGATGGTGAAAACCTGTTGGTATCGCCTTTCATCTCAATCCATTCTGACTTCCAGTCGGAAGGAGACAGCAATCCCATTTCCCACGAAGCCGGATCGCTCCACTTTGATTCTCTTCCCATATTATCCCGGACCTTTACCTGCCAGAAATATTTGATTCCCGATTTAAGAGCAGGACCATTATATGGAACCAGCACAGATTCCCCGCTCTCTGTTTTTCCTGACTGCCATACCATCTTTCCCGAAGAAAATTTTTGATCGGTTGCGACTCTTATTGAATAAGAAATCTGCATGATATTATTGCCAGTACCATAGATTTTCCAGGATAGCCTGGGCTGAAGGACATCAATCCCAACCGGATTTTTCTTGTGTTCCGTTGTAAGATTATTTACCGCAATGTCCTGAGAATAAATGCTTCCGAAAACGAAAAGCAGAAGGAGAGATAGTTTTAGTGATTTCATGTCAGATATGTTTCATTATTGAAACTAAAGGTTAGAAAAAATGTATTAATAAAAAAGTGTGTTAAAAAAGAAATTCCTTGAGTAAAGTTTTTAAATTGCGATTCCGTTTAAAAATTTATCAGATGAATCCGATAGCAGGAATATTGTTAATTGCTCTTGGGAGCATAGGCGCTGCAAGTTTTTATGTTCCATTTAAGAAAGTAAAATCATGGGCATGGGAATCGTACTGGATTGTGCAAGGAGTTGCAGCCTGGCTGATAGCCCCCTGGCTGCTTGCTTATTTTGCAATTCCTGATGGAAATCTGCTGCACTTGTTATCTCAAGCTCCGCTCAAAGCCAAGCTATGGGCAATGTTCTTTGGTGCTTTGTGGGGTGTTGGCGGATTAACATTTGGCTTAAGTATCCGTTATCTTGGAGTAGCATTGGGTCAAAGTATTGCATTAGGATTCTGTGCAGCATTCGGAACATTAATACCACCAATTGTAGCAGGTGGTAAACTTTTTACTACCAGTGCCGGAATTCTTACTATAGTCGGTGTAATTATTTGTATTGCCGGTATTGCTACAATCGGTTATGCTGGATCTCTTAAAAATAAAGGATTAAGCGAAGAAGAACGAAGGCAGGCAGTTAAAGAGTTTGCGCTAAAAAAAGGGTTGATTATTGCCATCTTCGCCGGTGTTATGAGCGCTTGTTTTAGTTTTGGTCTCGAAGCCGGAAAACCAATTGGAGATCTCGCCATTGGCGATATTTTTAAGACAAACCCGTTATTCCATGACAATCCTATCCTTATTTTTATTCTGTTTGGTGGTTTTATTACTAATTTGATATACTGCCTTTTTCTGAATATTAAGAATGGCACTATCCGTGACTATGTTACAGGAGGCGGTGGCGTAATTCTGAATAATATTTTGTTTACATTCTTAGCTGGCTTTCTGTGGTTTATGCAATTCCAGTTTTTTGGGATGGGAAAAAGCAAACTGCCACATTCTATGATTCCGTTTGCATGGAGCATTCTTATGGCTCTGAACATTTCATTTAGCAACATTTGGGGCATTATACTCAAAGAATGGAAAGGAGCTAAACGGAAGACATTAATCATTCTATGGGTTGGCATCGTAATACTTATCCTTTCTACGTTCATTGTTTCAATTAAAACTTAAAACATATGACAAAACGATTTGGCTTTAAGATGAAGATGTTCCCCGGGTTCAAGGAGGAGTACAGGAAAAGACACAGCGAGATATGGCCGGAGCTTGTAAAGCTTCTGAAAGATGAAGGCATCGGTAACTATTCTATCTTTCTTGATGAGGAAACAAATATTCTCTTCGCATACCAGGAACAGTCTGGTATTGCATCGTCCCAGGATCTCGGAACAACGGAAGTAGTAAAAAAATGGTGGAAGTATATGGCCGATATCATGGAGACTAACCCTGATAATTCTCCAATTTCGATACCGCTTGAGCAGGTATTCTATATGGAATAAATCCGGTAACCGGTAGCCGGTGACCGGCTGAACATAAATAGAAATTATTATAAAATCATAAATAAATTAAATATGAAAAAAGCATTAATAGAGAAAGCTTATCAGCTTGCAAAGGAGCAGTATGCAACATTGGGTGTCGATACCGGCAAGGTTCTGACTGAGATGAATAACATTAAAATCAGTCTCCATTGCTGGCAGACAGATGATGTGGGAGGTTTTGAAAAACCGGGGGCTGAGCTGGGTGGTGGTGGTATCCAGGTAACGGGCAACTTCCCGGGCAAGGCAAAGACCATTGAACAGATGAGGAATGATCTTGATGTGGTTATGTCCCTCATTCCCGGAGAGCAGAGGCTGAACCTTCATGCCATTTATGGTGAGTTCGGAGGAAAATTTGTTGATCGCGACAAGATTGAAGTAAAGCATTTCAAGGGTTGGATAAGCTGGGCAAAAAAGAGAAAGATAGGTATGGATTTCAATTGTACTTGCTTCTCTCATCCGTTTGCTGCGGATGGTTTTACTCTTTCGAGCAAGAATGAAAGGTACAGGAAATTCTGGGTTGAGCATACAAAGAGATGCCGGGCCATCAGCGCTGAAATGGGAAAACAGCTTGGCACGCCATCGGTCCATAATATATGGATACCCGACGGATCGAAGGATACACCGGTCGACAGGAATACTCTCCGGAAGCTCCTGAAGAAATCACTCGATGAGATTTTTGCCGTTAAATACCCAAAAAAATATCTCAAAGACTCTGTTGAAAGTAAACTCTTTGGAATGGGCCTGGAATCAATGACGGTCGGATCACACGATTTTTATCTTGGCTATGCTGCCAAGAACGGTACAATGATCACTCTTGATAACGGCCATTTTCACCCGACTGAGCAGGTTGGCGATAAAATTTCCGCATGTTTGCAGAGCGTCGATGAAATACTTCTCCACCTTACAAGAGGTGTAAGATGGGACAGTGATCACGTTGTTACTTTCAACGATGAGATCACGCTTATTGCTGAGGAAATAGTCCGTGCAAAAGTTCTTAACAGGGTCAATATAGGGCTCGATTATTTTGATGCCAGCCTCAACAGGATAGGGGCTTATGTTGTAGGCGCAAGGGCTGTTCAGGTTGCATTCCTATATGCTCTCCTCGAGCCTTTCAAAACGCTTGTTAAATTCGAAGAGCAGGGCAAGAACTTTGAAAGACTTGCATTACTGGAGCTTTTAAAAACAAAGCCATACGGGGCTGTCTGGGATTATTACTGCATGATAAATAATGTTCCTGTAGGACAGGACTATATTGAGAAGATCCAGGAGTACGAGCAAGCGGTTTTAATGAAACGATGAAAGAAAAGGTAATAGCGGTTTTTGACGTCGGCAAAACAAACAAAAAGATACTTTTATTTGATTTTGACCTTAACATAGTATCGGAAATTGAGGAAAAGTTTCCTGAGATCACCGATGATGATGGTTTTGAGTGTGACGATATCGAGAAGATTGAAAAGTGGATATTATCGTCAGTAAACGATTTGCTGAACTCGGAAAAATATAATCTCGTTGCAGTGAATTTCGCAACATATGGCGCCACTCTAGTTTATCTCGACGGAAAAGGGAAAAGGCTTACACCGGTTTATAATTATCTTAAACCAATTAATGAAAAGATACCTGAAAGGATTTACAGGAGACATGGCGGACAGGATGAGTTTTGCAGGCAAACAGCGTCTCCGGCTCTTGGAATGCTAAACTCCGGGATGCAGGCACTCTGGCTGAAGTATGAGAAACCGGAAATCTTCGCCAGGGTGAAGCATATTCTTCACTTTCCTCAGTATCTTTCCTATTTGCTGACAGGGAAAATCTATTCAGAACATACATCAATAGGATGCCATACAGCTCTTTGGGATTTTGACACCATGAAATATCACAGCTGGACAGGGGAGGAGGGACTTGATTTCCCTGATCCGGCAGATATAAGCACTATTAATGAGGTTAATATTGAAGGGAAGAAGTTTTACTCAGGCATCGGCATTCATGACAGCTCTTCATCTCTTGCACCATACTTCACTGCAAGCAAAGGCAAATTCATCCTCATTTCAACCGGAACCTGGTGCATCAATATGAATCCTTTCAATGCTGAAAAACTTACTGCTGAACAACTCGATCTGGATTGCCTCTGTTATATGAGCATCACAAAACAGCCCGTAAAATCTTCAAGGCTTTTTATGGGACATATCCACGATGTTGCTGTGCAGAAGCTGAATAAGCATTTTAATACAGACGATAATTATTATAAGAGTGTTAAAACAGATAATAAGCTCATTGACCTGTGTCGTGAAAAACGTAGCAAAGGAAGAATCTTCTTCGACAATAACCCGTACTCAAGAGAAGTAAAAGAGAAGATCGACTTCTTTGTATTCAAATCATTTGAAGANNGGCGGTTTCTCAAAGAACCCGATTTTTAACAAACTGATCTCTGATTCATATTCAATAAAAAATGTATATACATCCGAAATCTTCAATGCCACGGCACTGGGGGCAGCTCTTGTTATACTTCAATCACTTAACCCCGGAAAGAGACCCTCTCTTAATCTGGGTTTAAATCAATGTTGAGATTATGATCCAGCATAATGATTATACGGACCTTCTGAAAAATAACAGGCTCTGGGCAGCAGAGAAGCTGAAGACAGATCCTGGTTATTTTGATGAGCTTGCAAAACCACAAAAACCCAGATTCCTGTTCATTGGCTGTTCTGACAGCCGGATACCTCTCGATCTTATCACGGAATCAGAACCAGGTGAAATCTTCGTCCACAGAAATATTGCTAACCAGGTCAATTTCACGGATCTGAATCTGCTTTCAATAATTGAATATGCAGTTGAGATACTGAATATTGCGGATATAATTGTGCTCGGACATTATAAATGCGGAGGAGTTAAGGCTGCCGTTGAAGGGTTGGACACAGAGGACATTGTTGAGAACTGGGTGAGCCAGATAAGCGATATCTATCATTATCACAGGAAGGAGCTTGAGGAACTTGGCGACAAGGCGAAAATTTATGACCGGCTCTCTGAAATGAATGTGGTAGCTCAGTTGAAAAACCTGTTGCGTACACCTATAATTCAAAGAGCATTCAGAAATAAAAAGAAAATTAATTTTCATGGCTGGATTTTTGACATAAATACTGGTTTAATAAAGGATCTCCCGCTTCCGGTTCAGGAATGGAAGGATTATGACCTCCTTCCTGATGATTTTTAAAATTGAATTAGTTTTTCTCACTTACTATAATTTCACATCAGACGTGCCAGAAACAACGAATTCAATTTGTATTAACATAAATATTCATTTAGTTTACAAAATATTTGACTGCACTTTTATTTTATTTGAGGGTAAATTGTCTGATCACGGTATTCTAAATGATTTTAACATTTTCAGAAAAGATCTGATGTCCAAACCAAACAGAAGTAAAAATCTGACAAAGCTGAAAGCTGGTATCGTAATTATCATACCGGCTCTGATTGCATTGTTCCAGGCAGGGTGCGAAAAAGATAACACTCCGGAGTCGAGCATTGTAATAAATGAAGTTATGCCGGTAAATACATCCTATATAGCTGACCAGAATGGCGAATTTGATGACTGGATCGAGTTGCATAACAATTCTTCCTTGTCATTCGATATCTCAGGTTATTATCTTTCCGACAGCAAAAAAAAAATATCAAAATGGAAGATCCCTGCCGGTACAACAATCAGTGGAAATGGATACCTTGTTTTTTGGGCCGACAAAGATACGTTACAAACCGGCCTTCATACTAATTTCAAGCTCTCCTCAGATGGAGAGAAGGTCTACTTTGTCACGCCTGACTTTCTCATAATTGATAAAGTAGAATATCCGGCTCAGTCAGAGCAGCTTTCATACTCCAGGAATCCTGACGGTACGGGGTTTTTCAGATGGCAGTCACCGACATTCAATTCATCTAATAATTAAACTAATAAAATATAAAGTCATGAAACTATTTAAAAGTATTTTATTACTGTTCCCGGCTGCTCTCTTTATGATGAGCACAAACACTGCAGCTGGTCAGCAAAAACCTGTACCGCCAAAGGTTAAAAGCGTAATTGTTTACGACGAGAAATTTGATAAGCTAGTTGCTAAGAAAAGCAAGGAATCAGAGACAGTTTACGATGCACACGGAAACATAATTGAAGAAATTGAATATATTAACAATAAAGTCGACAAACATTTTCAATATCAGTATGACGCATCAGACAATAAGATTAAGGAGTTTGAACTGGACAGTTCCGGTAAGATTACCAAGACCAGCGAATACAAATACGACAAAGGGCTTAGAATTGAGAAGACCATTGCCGGGGCAGATGGGAAGGTCAGGACCAAAAAGACATATGTATATACTACCTTCTGAAAAAACCTTGCCAAAGCAGACTACGATTAAAGGTTACGATGCAATTAAGTGAAATACATCCTTTGTTAAGTTCCTGTTCTCCGATAACCCTTGAGGAGATGGATAGCGTTAAACTGATGAGCCGGTTTGATACCAAGTTTGTATTTTCTGCTGCAAAGCTTCCTTCATTTCTTGAATCCCTGACGAATAATTATAAAATACTTGAGATATCAGGAGAAAGATCATTCCTATATAATACACTTTACCTTGACACATCTAATTACTTATTTTATAACCAGCATGTTACAGGTAAGCTTTCGAGACATAAGGTAAGATATCGCACATATGAATCAACCGGTGTGACTTATCTTGAAATAAAGAAAAAGACAAATCAGAACAGGACTGTAAAATGGAGGATTAAGAAGAATCTTGACTCTGTTGCACACGATAATGAAGCTGCTGAATTCATTCAGAAGCATATTCCACAGCAGGATAACCTTGATCTTCATCCGGTAATGCGGAATGGATTTACAAGGATCACTTTGGTTGGTGTTGACACTCATGAAAGGATAACAATTGATTTCAATATGGATTTCCACGCTGTGAACGGGCAAAGCATCAACCTTCCGTTCATTGCAATTGTTGAGCTTAAGAGCGAATCATTTGCATGCCATTCACCATTCAGATCAGCAGTTCTGCAATCGGGCATTCATCCGGTTGGGTTCAGCAAATATTGCATTGGCAATGCAATGCTCCTTGATATTCAAAGAAAAAATATATTGAAGCAGAGATTACTATTAATAAAAAAGATCGAAAATGAATATCCTAAGTCTGCTGTCTCCTGATAAAATAAGGCTGGGCAGCATCGAACTCATTGACTTCTCAAGCTTTTTTGAGATGTTCATTCGTTTTTCGCTGAATATGGTTGTAATCCTGATCCTTATCAGGTGGCTTTATTATTCAACAACAAGGAGGAAAGATTACCTTTTTACATTCATCCTGATATCATGCGTAATCTTTCTTTTGTGCTACCTGCTCGCGAATGTCAAGCTGCAGCTCGGGTTTGCTCTTGGACTTTTTGCCATTTTCGGTATAATAAGGTACAGGACAAATGCAATGCCAATAAGGGAAATGACTTACCTGTTCCTGGTAATCGGAATATCTATAATAAATTCTCTGGCAGATACCAAGACAAGTGTTGCCGAAGTGCTGTTTACCAACCTGATAATATTATTTTTCACATTCGGTTTCGAGAAATTGTGGCTTCTCCGACATGAAGTATCAAGGCTTATCAACTATGAAAAAATAGACCTGATAAAACCGGAAAAGCATAATGAGCTTATCGCTGATCTCCAGCAGAGGACCGGGATACAGAAAATTGACAGGATAGAAATCGGCAAAATTGATTTCCTTAAAGATACATGCCTTATTACAATTTATTATGAGGATAATAGCAAGAGTACGGGTATTGAGGGAGAAATTGAAAATGACAAGGACGACGATGATGACGATGATTAAAAGAACCAGTTCTGTTCTCATAGCGTCTATCATCACCATATCGCTTTCGGCGCAGGATAAAGACTTCGGAATATGGTACGGCGCGAATTTAAAAAAGGGGCTTACAGATAAGATTGACCTTGATGTTTCTGCTATGGTCCGTACATTTGAGAAAGCTTCAAAGGTCGATCAGGGTTTTCTTGAAGCCGGATTAGGTTATAAAATCAATAAACATCTTGATGCAGCTCTGTCATACAGGCTTACATCCTCGCTTGAGTATGATTCAAAATATCATTTCCAGCATAAGGCATTCCTCGATCTGAAAGGAGATGTCAAGCTCTCGAATTTCTCTTTTTCCGGCCGATTCAGATTCCAGGCAAGAGTAAAGACCTACCTTGAATATGTTTCGGACAAATATCCTGACTATACGGGAAGATTCAAGGTGAAAGCGCTGTACAGAACCCAGTCTTTTCCCGTCAATCCGTATGTTTATTATGAAGCATTTTGTCCAATGTTTGCCAATTCTGAAAGGCTGATAGGGAAGAACAGGATTTCATTCGGCATTGTATATAAGATATCCAAATTACATTCTATCGACATTGGATATATTCATCAGCGCGATTATCTGCCAAAGATTTCCAATATGAATATAATCTCACTTGAATACAACCTTAATCTCTGAAAAATAAAGCATTACAGATACTGATACATGTTGCTGCATGGGCGCTGTTTCTAGCACTGCTTACAACCCTGGTGCCCAGACCCCAAAAGATGGACAGGTTTGTTGCAATATTAGTACCTGCCACGTTTTTCATTTGTTTTTATTACCTCAATTTCTTCATACTTACACCCAGCCTTTTCATACCAAGAAGATATTTTGCATTTGTCATTATATGCCTTATATCTCTTATAATGACAATAGCCGTTCCATCGGCAGTGTCAGGGTCATACCTGGGATTTCCGTTTGGTCCCGGAGTAAGAATGCGTCCGTTTTTTATACCGGAGATTCCCCTTCCTGACTTTGAGATCTCAGCAATTATAAGCCGGCAAGCGTTGAGGCCTCAAGGCTGGCAATATTTCTTCAGGCCAGAGTACAGTTATACAATCATCGTATTTCTCTTCATTCTGACTTTATCGACCGGAATCAGAATCATTCAGCAATGGCAGCAATCTGAGAAGGAGAAAGTAAATGCAGAGCTTGCATTCCTTAAGGCACAGATAAATCCTCATTTTCTTTTTAACACCTTAAATAATATCTATTCAATGGCGGTCATCAAAAATGATAAAACTCCCTTTGCCATTGAGATGTTTTCAAAACTGATGAGGTTCGTTCTATATGAGACACAGCATGATTTTGTGCCTTTAAGCGGGAAAATAGAATACATCGATACTTATATTGAATTGCAGAAACTGCGCCTTTCAAGCTCAGTGACTGTGAATTATCAGAAATCCGGGAATCCAGCTTCCCTTCAGATCGCACCGCTGATGATTATGCCATTCATTGAAAATGCATTTAAATTCGGAGTGAGCACCGAAAAAGAATCTATAATAACCATCAGAATTGATATACTCGACTCTGAACTGAATTTTTTTGCACTTAATGCCAAGAATTATTCGTCTGAAAAGGGAGAAGGTTCATCACAGCTCGGATTAGACAATACTAAAAAAAGGCTTCATCTTATTTATCCCGGAAGACACACTCTGAAGATTAGTGAAAATGACCTTGAGTATAAAGTTGAATTGAATCTGAATCTGAAATGATAAACTGCATTGCTATTGATGACGAGCCGCTGGCTCTTGACCTGATAGCCGATTATTGCTCGAAGATTGATTATATTGACCTGAAGAAGAGTTTTACCCGGCCTTCGGAGGCTGCCGACTATCTTAACAAGTTTCCTGTCGACCTTCTTTTCCTTGATATTCAGATGCCAGACATTTCAGGAATTGAATTCTATAAAAGTTTGAAAACAAATAAACTTGTGATCTTCACCACTGCTTTTGCTGAATATGCTGTGGAAGGCTTCAACCTGAATGCCGTTGATTATCTTTTAAAACCAATAATGTCCGGAAGATTTGAAAAAGCAGTAACTAAAACACGTGACTATCTTGATTACCTTAATAATAAAAGTCACGACAACGACAACAATCTTTTCGTAAGGAGCGAATATAAGCTTTGTAAGATTGAAATCTCCGACATAAACTATATTGAGGGCCTTGACAATTACATCCGGATTTTTACCGGACATTCCAAGCCAATTATATCACATATGAGTCTGAAAGCCATAAGCGAGAGGCTTCCATATGATGCTTTCCTCAGGGTTCACAGGTCCTTCATTATAAACTGCAAACGGGATATAGCTTATTGCAACAGGAGTATTCAGCTTGGTGAGAAAAATATCCCTGTGGGAGTAAGCTATGAGGATAATGTGAAAAGATTTTTTGGCCTGAAATAATTTTCCTGCAGGATAACCTTTTCTTAATTATTTCCAGTGTCCGGCAGATATCTGCGAACATTAAACTTTAGTAGAGCCGCTCACCAAGAGCAGCCTTCAGTCTGTAAATGCTTGCAGCGTAGTCAATCCTGGCCTTTAGTAGCATGAGCATGCTTTGCGAAACTGTTGTATTCGCATCAAGCAGTTCGAGATTTGTTATTATACCCGACCTGAAGCTTGTTTCAGCAAGTGAATATGCTTCCTGTGCCTGTTCAAGCTGGAGTCTGAATTGCAGCTCTTTCTGCTTTGCGGAAGTGACATATTCTTCTGCCTCCCTGACTTCAGATGTAATGGTTCTCCTGGTTCCTTCATTCTCAAAATTCAGTGAATTGATCGACGATTCAACTTGCTGCAGGTTGTATTTAGTCTTCATGCCATCGAAAATCGGTACAGATATACCAACTCCGACGGCATAGTTTAATTTAAGCTGTGCAAGTTCGGGCAGGTATCCGTTTTTGGCACCTCCGGTAGCAAAAAAATTAACAACCGGCTTGTCGAGAGTTTTTGTAAGCTGGTACCTTAATCCCGCAAGAACCGACTTTTCGTGGTTTATTGCCATTTCGGAACGGTTTCGGTAAGCAAAGTTCAGAAGTGAATCATTGGATGTCATCAGAGCAGGTATATCAAGCTCTTCTTTCACAACAGGTGTCTGGTCATTTTTACCGGTCAGCGAGCAGAGATAGGACTGCTGGATTACGAGTGCAGCCACAAGATCTGATTTCTGGCTCTCGGCTGTCGATATCTTTACCTTAGTTGAAAGAACCTGGTAGTCAGTTGCAGATCCTGTCGATTTCAACATTTCAATATACTTCAGATGAGCCTGTAGGGTAACGAGCTGTTCATCCATAATCTTGATTGCATGCTGAAGAAAAGCCAGGGTATAGAAATTATTAATGGTTGCCAGGGCCATCTTCTGCCTTACCTGGTCGAGACTTTTTTCACTTATGATCTTACTTTCATTTTCTATTTCGATATTTGTCCGTGTCCTTCCGAAATCATAAATCAACTGCCTGTAATTTATTGTTGCAGAGTAGTTGTTCTCCGGGTAAAGCTGAAAGGTTCCCATTGAGGGTATTGTAAACTTCATTACCGGCCCGATATTTGAAAAACTGGCTCCGGCATCCACTACCGGATAATATCCTGTCCTGGCCAACCCGATCCGGGCATCTGCATTTCTCAAAGCTTCCTCCGCTCCTTTAACGGTAGGGTGAGTACTAATCACTTCTGTTATTACCAATTTCAGCGAGAGCGAATCTGATTTTGAAGCAACCATCGGTCCCTGCTTATCCTGACAATTTGCAGATAAGCTGAAAATGACTATTAAAGCCGTTGATAGAATGTACGATCCGTATTTATACAATTTATTCATTTACAGTTATTTTTTCAGTTTTTGATTTTTTAGTGTGCATAAAAATAATAGGGATGCCTCCCAGGAGTGTAATTACACTGGCTAATAGAAAGTCGTCATTGATCCCTTCAATATAAGCCTGTTTACTAATATTAGACATTATTGCTGTCTGTGAATATTTTGCAGCATCACCCGGAGATGCCCCGGCTTCGTGCTGAGCATAGTATCTTATGTTCTTTGTCGTTTGCTGATAAGTTTCCGAGCGGGGATTTAAAGAAAGTCCAAACTGCTGGGCATGATAATTTACCCTTGTCGTAAGAAGTGTTGCAAGTATAGCCACGCCAAGGCTTCCGCCAAGCTGACGGATAGAATTAGATATGCCTGAAGCCTGTGCCATTTTCTCCCTTGGTATCTCGATAAGTGCAATAGTACTCAAGGCTGTAAACATAAAACCCATACCAACTCCTCTGACGTACAGGGAGACCATTATTGCCTTCATTTCGCTCAGGAATGAAAGTTTTGAATTGAGATAAAAGCTGAAAGCCATCAGAATAACTCCGATAAATATCGGAATCTTTGGATTCAGCTTGTCAGACATCCGGCCGGAAATAGGAGCAAGGAAACCCTGTATTATTCCCACGGGAAGAAATACGGAACCGGCCTGTAAAGCAGTATATCCCATCGAAGTCTGAAGATAAACCGGCATCAGGAAGGTACTGCCGAACATCCCGATACTGAAAAAGATCATAATCAATGCAGCAAGTCCGAAATTATGATTTCCAAGAAGCCTTAAATCTATAATCGGATCATCTGCTGTAAGTTCTGTAGTGATAAAAACAGCAAGGGCAATAGCTGAAATAGCTGCGAACAAAAGAATATAAGGTGCATGCCAGCCTGCAGAATTTGTTGCTGCATTACCCTCCGAAAGCGTATAAAGCGACAGCGGCAGAAAGATAGTTATCGATATAAAGCCAACCAGATCAAATTTTCTTTTTAACGGGTGCTTGTATTCAGCCTGGATAATTATTGTAAAGAACATTGCCAGTATCCCGATCGGGATATTAATGAAGAATATTAACTGCCAGCTGAAATTGTCAATGATGAATCCTCCTAGCGATGGACCGAATGAAACAGATGCCGCCGCTGCAATTCCCCAGAATCCTATGGCAAGACCGCGTTGTTTCACCGGAAACTCCCGTGTTATTATTGCCAACCCCAATGGTTGAAGGGTCCCGGCTCCCAATCCCTGGATCACCCTTGACATAATTAACATATTTTCATCATGCGACAATCCGCAGAGAAATGAACCTGTTGTAAATAGAAGCAAACCAAGGAAATACATACGTTTATAACCGAACCTGTCTGCAAGCCATCCTGAAGTAGGCAGCATCACTGCCATTGCAAGCATATAAGCAGTTATAACCCATTCAATCTTGTCGATACCCACGCCAAAAGATGCCATTATCTTCGGAAGACCCGTATTCACAACCGTGGCATCAAGAACTGCCATAAAGGTACCGAACATGATGTTACCAAGCAGAAACCATTTGTAAAGTTTATGCCGGGGATGGATTACAGAATCAGGCTTCCGGATGAGCATCCTGATCCTGTGTGACGGGGTTGTCCTTCGTTCCATCTTTATTTCCTGGTTATCTTTACTTCAGCTGACATTCCCGGCAAAATATTAAATGATGAAATTTCCTTCCCGTTGCTGACTGAATCAATGGATATCCTGACGGGAATCCTTTGAGTTACTTTGGTGAAATTTCCCGATGCATTACTGGCAGGTATCAGGGAAAATACTGACGCAGTGCTTGTACCGGTAAGGAAGACTTTCCCGTAGAATTTCACATGAGGGAAAGCGTCTATTGTGAATCTCACAGTTTTACCATTTTGTATTTCGGATATTTTCGTCTCCTCAAGATAAGTGATCACCCATTTCTTACTGTCATCGGTGAGAGTGAAAGCCGATTGTCCGGGCTGAATGACATCGCCCGGCAGAAGCCATCTTTTAGCTATAACACCGTTGCCTGGCGACCAGAGCCTGGTATTCTTCAACTGAGTATCCAGAACCTTAATTTGCGCATTTGCCGTTTCGACTGCTGCAGACGCACTGCTTATCTGCGACTTTGAAACAGCGATCAGGGCTTCTGAAGCATCAGCCTGGGCCGATGCTGCCTCGTAACCTTTAGTGATATGGGCATATTGTTCCTCCGTAATAACACCGCCTTCCGACTGTTTTTTTGCTCTGTCGAGATCTTCCCTGGCCCGTTCGAGGTTTATTTTAACAACTTTAAGGCTTTGCTTATCTGACGTAAACTTTGCATTTGCCTGTCCCAGATTTGTCGATGCCTGAACTCTCAGAGCTATTGCCTGGTTTCTTTGTGCGATAAGATCAGAGCTGTCGAGTTCAGCAAGAAGCTTGCCCTTTGTCACAACATCTCCTTCCTGTGCATAAACAGACACAATTCTTCCGAGCATCTTAGACCCAACGGTTACATTATCGGCGTCGATCCGGGCATCGTCAGTGGAAATATATTTGGTATAATCTCTGTACCAGTACCATGCGCCGGTAAGTACTGCAATTATCACTATACCCAGGGGTATATAAACTTTAACTCTGTTTTTTTTAGTATTCGGTGCCATTCTTTGAATTAATATTAGATTATTACTGTTATTTTTTATACATCAACCCTTTGATAAAAATATCTGTCGCTGCTTCAACCCTGCGTGACAGCTCTTTGTATTCTTCATCGTTTATTGAAACGAGCTTTTTATTATTAAAGAATACGCTTCGCAGTCCTCTCAGGATATCCAGAAAAAGCGATGCAGTCTCATAAGTATCCCGTGTTTTGAATTGCCCGATATTTTCTCCTTTCTCCAGTATCTGCATCACAAGCTTCTTTTCCTTTTCCCGGAAATTTCTAAAGGAATCTGCAATAAGAGGCTTGAAATCAGAAATCGACTCCGGGCTTACCCTTCCCAGATTTACCAGGTATTTAAAATAGGAGAGGCGATTCAATGCATAACGCCTGAGGCATTCTGCCGGATCCGAATTATCAATAATATTCTTCTCCAGTGTCCCCAGAAACTCGGCCTGTTCTTTCTCAATGACTGCTTTATACAGATTCTCTTTATCGGGGAAATAATAATAAAGAGAGGCTTTCGATATATGAAGACCTTCAGCAATCTCCCTCATGGATGTCTTTTCAGCTCCATAAAGACCAAACAGTTTCTGGGCAGCACTTATTATCAAACCTGCTTTATCTTCTTTCTGTTCGCTGTAAGTTCCCACTTTAAAAAAATTAAGTCGCAAATATAACAATCTTTCTGACCGATTTGTTTAAATGGTCAGTTATTATTTTTCTCTCACCAAATCAAATAACCCGTTCTTCAGATATAACAGCTCTGAACTACATATAAGTATTTTTAATATTTTTATGAAATTCAAAATAGATCTAAATAAATAAAACAAATAAAATGAGGCAGAAGATACTTTTCATATCCGGGATTTTAATATTAATGAACCTGGCTTTTGCTTACGGACAGATTGACCAGAGCCGGCAATGGCCATCATACAGAGGTTTTCAGCTTTCGGGTGTCCTGGATAAGGCAGGGTTACCTGAATCTTTTGATATCAATACCGGCAAAAACATAAAATGGAAAATTGAAATCCCCGGACTCAGTCTTTCCAGTCCTGTAATCTGGGGTAATGACCTTTTTATTACTACCGCAATTAGTGAAACCGATAAATCCGGATTTAAACCCGGGATCTATGGGAGTGTCGACCCGGTAAATGATGCTTCAGTTCATGAATGGAAAGTAATCTGCCTTGATAAGGAAACCGGGAAGATAAAATGGGACAGGACTGCCTGTACAGGTGTTCCTGCTATGAAACGGCATCCAAAATCGACACACGCAAACTGCAGTGTCGCAACAAATGGTGAATATGTTGTTGCATTTTTTGGCTCCGAAGGCCTCTATTGTTACGATATCAACGGCAACCTTGTATGGAAGAAGAATTTCGGGATTCTTAAATCTGTTTTTTTCATGATGAAGAATGCTGAATGGGAATTTGCAAGTTCCCCTATTATATATAATGGTGTGCTTATTATTCAGTGTGATGTACTTGAAAACTCATTCGTAGCAGCATACAACGTTGCTACAGGAAAGGAACTCTGGAAAACAAATCGTTACGATTACCCGGGATGGTGTACTCCTAATATATATACAATTGGGAAGAAAATCTGCGTTGTGCTGAATGGGTACAACCACATTGGCGGATATGATTTCACAACCGGCAAAGAGATATGGAGTATGTCCGGAGGTGGAGATATTCCGATTCCTTCGCCAATTATCGGTAAGGACCTGATTTATTTTAATAGTGCTCACGGGAAGTCTTCTCCCATAATTGCAGTTCAGACTAATGCAGAAGGCGACATTACATTGAAAAACGGCGAAACATCAAACAATTTTATAAAGTGGAGTCAGCCCAGGGGAGGCTCATATATACATACAATGCTGTTGTATCACGACAGGTTGTACAATGTAAACTGGAATGGGACTATAAATTGTATTGATCCTCTTACCGGGAAAGAGATATATACTGCTAAACTTGGAAATTCAAAAAGCTTTATAGCTTCACCAGTGGCTTCGGATGGTAAAATATATATTGTAGACGAGGAGGGAACAGTATACATCATAAAGGATGGAGATATATTCGGTCAGCTGGTTGAAATCCCACTGAAGGATAATTGTCTTACCGCCCCGGCATTAACTGATGGCTTGATTTTCTTCAGGACACAGAAATGGCTTATCGCTGCCGGAAAGAACCAGGTATCACTCAATCCTCAGGTTGGTTACAAGTGATCTGCTCTTTATATTTGACAGTGCAAGAAAAAGGGCTATAGTTCCTGTTGCAACTAATGCTGTGATTAGCAATGCCAGGCTTCCCCAAGGCATTGCATTACCGCTTTTCAGCGATGGAAGAGTAGCAGCCAGCGCAGATAACAGACCGGTCACTGCACCCCAAACAAGGATAATAGCGTTATCACGCAAAATAATTGATCTTATTTTCTGCAGGGAGAATCCTGAAGCAAGCATCAGCGCGAACTCATTTTTCCTCCGGTTGAAATTTCTTAAAAGCACGAAACCTAATCCTGCAACACCCAGAACTATCCCGAAAATCCCGAGTATGGTAAATACATCAAGATAAGTATTTGTAACACTGAAAAATGAGGCAAGTTTTTCACCGGAGTCTATGACTGAGCATCCATAACCGGATAACCTTTCGGTCAGCGTTTCCTTATATTCCTGTAATCGTTCAGGCTTCCCGTCAATAAGAAATATTGATCCTCCCGCAATGGACGGAAAGTTTTTTTCAAGATTCTTTTTGCCAATAAGCAGGTAGCCCTGAAATAAGGAAGGCTTCAGTCCGGCGCAGATCACAATGTTAAGTTCCCGGCCAGACTCAGATTTATATTTTAGTGTATCACCGGTTTTTAATTTTAATCCCCACTCAAGCACGCTCTGATCAGCTATTCCATATATAGTATTGTTGTTTGTACTGGCAGCAAGCATATTCCAGGGATTCTTGCCAGAATAGCTTTTTATCTTCGAAGCAAAGGAAAATGATCCCCTCTCAATAAAATGCTCCTGATCGATCCCCAGAAGAGGTGGTGCCGAAACGTGGTTAAGATTAAGGCAGCTGGCATCATCGCCTGATAACCTGGGGGCCTGCTCAATTATTAAATCATTGAATTCCGGCTCATCAAGTCCCATTTCCAATTTACCTTCGATCGAATTGAGATTCGTTCTGACAGGCAGGGCAGTTTCGGCAAAAAGCAGGTAGCCTCCTGTTCCGCCCGATTCAAGCATATCTTTTGGGCCGATGACCCGTTTATTGGCTCCGGTGATAATAACAGCGAATATCCCGGCTGCGATTAAGATTGCAGGAGTAATGGCTTGTCCGGGGTGAAAAGAAAAATATTTATCCACCAGGCTTTTCAAACTCAAATGATCGCTATCATTTACCTTTACCCGCTTTAAATAATAAAATCTCAGCATCAGTATCAGCGCAGCGAAAAGGAACGACCCGCCAGTAAAGGCAAGTATCATGGAATGCCTTTCAAAAATTGATGATAAGACAAGAGTCAGAACAGATGCTGCTCCCGCAAGTATGAGGAAAAAAAGATTTTTCCCGGCTGAAGGGACTCCTGAAGCTCCTGTTTCGGGTTCTGAAAGTCGCTTCAGAAACGTCCGGAGCATGATCAGGATAACCATTGAGGCAATAAGAAGAGTAACCGGAAAGCCAATGAGAATTGGAATGAAGCTGAAATCAGGTGAAAGAGTATTTGTCTGAACTGCTCCTGACCAGACTGAATTTAACTCTGTTATAATAATCCGGTTTATTAGATATCCGGCAAATGCTCCCGTTAATGCACCTGAAAATGAAAGAAGTGCAGATTCAATGAACAACTGTAATCTGATGTAGCTGTTCCTGAATCCTAAATAATACAATGTTTTTACCTGTTTCTTCCTCGAATCAAAAAACATTCCAATGGACAGTACAAGAAGAATGAGGCAGGAGATAATGATAAATAATCCAAGTCCAAGGAAGAGAGTGCTGAAATCCACACTTTCGTCGGCTGCCTTTTCAGAAGAGAGTCTGGCATCAGAAACAGTGAAACCCGATTTTGCCACATTAAAAGATCCTCTGAGTTTTTCTGCTATTTGGTCCACCTGCATATATGGCGGAAACCTAAGCGAAGTAGCAGGTCCGAAATTATTTCCCCAGATCTCTTTCCCGGTATTATAACTTATGTAAGCTTTTGGCGTACCTCTGAAATCGTTCCAGTATGCTTCATCTTTCTTGCGAATCCTGTCTATTATTATTGGTATACCGGCATCCCATCCGGAGCAGGTCGTGCTTCCGGAAATCCCGGGAAAATCCGGCATAAGTGAAGGATCACACCACTTGCTGTCATTTTCAATTATTTTTCTGACAATAAACTGCATGGATTTTTCCTTCAGCAGGTTGTTGAAACCTGTATCAAACCATTTAAGGGTAAGAGTATCTCCGGGCTTGCCACCAATGTCATCTGCGAGCCACCTGTTTATTATTATCCCTCCATCGCTCAGGTCTGGTAAAAGTGACTGGGGTAATGCGGCAACGAAAGAGTAGGGGGCGCTTTTACCATTTATGGTCAGACTGTTGGCGAGGTATGTGATTACAGGAGCAACCGTTGGTACTATTTTTTCAACTTCAGAAACGATTTCGCTGTCGATAAAGATCCTGTCGGAAATCATTTCAGCCTCTCCGGTTTTTTGAGACCTCCGCAGCGAGAGTCCTATGTCAGAAGGTTTAAGAAGGCCCGAGATAATTTTCTGGAATTCAGTTAAAGATCTTTTTGCGATATTCCGGATTAAGATCCTGTTTGCTTTGGACGCTTTAATATCACTTTCCTCAAAATCCCTGGTATTCATGAAAATATTCATAGGTATGACCTGGTTCACACCTGTTGAAAAATTCCCTGATTCAGAAGAATTGAGTATCCTGCCTACTTTCATTACCCTGCTGCCATTGCTTATTTTTGAAGTTGCAAAGGGCGCATTTGAAGGGATGGGATCAACCTGCCTTAAATGTACGATTATCTCATCACCCTGAAATATCCCAAGCCGGGTTGCCAGTTTTGAATTGACAGCAACAAAGCCTGGTTTGACAGATATTGTATCGTTATCGTTAAATGCAAAGAAATCTTTTCCGACACCGTAAATTTTTATATTCAGAACCGATGATCCGCTTTTAAAATTCTGAGAGTATCCATCGGACTCGAGAAGGGAAACCGCTTTTTCACCGGTAGCAGCTTCAATTCTCCGCGAAAGGGAAGCATCAAAATATCTTAAACCCGAGCTGACGATTATATCCGTCATCCCAAGTTTTTCAGCTGATGTCTTTCTGAGGCTGCTTCGAACGGAGTAGCCGGTGAACAGAGATCCTGTAATTATTGCTGACAGCAGAGCGACTATAATAACCTGGTATACGGAATCTTTCACCGAATAACGGATACTCCTTACAGCTGATGTTAAAAGATTCTGCTTCATAAACACATTCACTTCTCCCGTCAGGGTTTCAGTTTTCCATTTTCCAGCTTCAGGTGAAGCTTCAATTTTGAAGCCAGTTCCAGCGAGTGAGTCGTAACCAATAATGAAATTCCCATATCCTTATTCATTTGAACAAGAATGTCACCAAGCAAACTGGCATTAGCAGCATCAAGCGATCCTGTCGGTTCATCAGCCAGAAGAACCGAAGGTTTATTTATAAGCGCCCTGACAAGAGAAACCCTCTGAGCCTCGCCACCTGAAATGTGAAACGGGTATTTATCTTTTAATGAATCGATACCGGTTTTGCTCATAAGCATTTCTGCAAAAACTTCTTTTACGGAGTACTCATCATCTGTTATTTTCTGAGCGAACAGAGGGAGCATAATATTTTCTTTCACTGTCAGGTAGGGCATTAGAAGATGATCCTGAAATACAAATCCAATATTCAGATTCCTGTAGATAGCTGAATCTCCGGCGCTGTAACCCAGTATAGACTTGTCCCTGAATACAATATCACCGGAATCGGGCCGGTCCAACAGTCCGATTATGTTCATCAGTGTGGTTTTGCCTGAGCCTGAAGGACCAGTAATTGCTATTGAATCGCCTTCGCCAACCTCAAGATTAAGATTGTCCAGAACGATCCCCCTCTGAAGAAATGATTTTGAAATACCAGTCAGCCTGAGCATTTATAATAATTGTTAAGTTTTATCTGGAACATCCAGCTTACCATATATCACGGAGAGTCCAGCAGCCATCCTGTCGAGCGACAGCTCTGATCTTACCCTCATTCTCCCGGTCTCTCCAAGCTTTTTCCTCAAAACATCATCTTTAAGCACTTTCAGCAGCGACGATGCCAGTTCTCCGGTTGTATCAGGGGAATAGATTATTCCTCCGCCGGTAGTTTTTATTATTTCAGGAAATGCTCCTGTAGCCGGCTGTACAACAGGGATACCTGCACCATTTGCCTCGAGGATATAGAGGCCATACCCGTCATATTTTCGCACAGGAACGCTTATTACATCGATATTAGTAAAGAACTCCATCTTCCCATTTCCCTGGAATTCAGGATATATCCTCACACTTTTCTCAAATCCTTTTTCCCTTATTTTTTTAATCTGAGAGGATATGAATGTTTTATCATCACTTGTAGAGCCTCCGCAGACATGTAAAGTCAGGTCCTTCAGATCTATTCCTGATTTTAATTCAATGAATGCATCAACGAGTTTATCGAATCCGTTCATATGGTTTACCCTGCAGAAATAACCAACTGCCGGAGGCTTTACTTCTTTCTTTTGTCCCTCAGTCGGGTCCGGATCAAAACCGAGAGGCACAACAGCAATGTTATCACCTTTCATCCCGGTTTTCTCTATAAATATCTCCTTGTAATAATTGCTAGGCGTAACGAAATAATCAATTGCCTCTGACTCACGTGCTATCATCTCCCAGGCTCTTCCACGGTAAGGCTCGGCCATTTCGTCTATCCAGTCATCCTCATTTAGAAGGGAACAAACTATTTTGACATTAATTCTCTTTTTAAGTTGTTTTGCAAGGCCTATGATAAGAGCGTTTGACATATGTATAACATCAGGAGAGCCTTCATTCCCGAGGTATTTTACGAGCCTGTCGACCTCATTGGCACGGAATGCACTTCCGCCCGTTATCATATTCAATGTGAGCTCCTCCATTCCCTCGGTTCTTGTCGTGCCTGCCTGACGCGCCGCCAGATTCAGCAAAGGACCTGAATCAAATAATTTATCCAAAAAGGCTGGCATGTTTCGAAGCAGCTTCACCTTTTCCCTGAGGTACAATGAGATTGCCCCAAAGAATACTTTATCATCAAAACCATATTCTGAAGTGTTTTTACCTGGTGGAAGGTAGAGCGGGATTGCTTTTGCGGTTGTTCCGGGGACTTTACGCATTGCCCTGAGATATAGCATATCACGATAGCAGTTACCGCAGTAAAATGAACCACCGGAACCGGTTATCAGGTAAACAATTTTCATTTTTTCACAACGTTTTTATTTCCAAAAGCAAGTATTCTCCCATCTTCAGTAAGAAAATAAAACATATCATCGGCAACTGCAGGTGAACTTGTAACAGGTGAACCGGCGTTAAAGCTCCACAGCTTCTTTCCGTCCTTTAACGAGAGCATATAAATATTACCGTCACTGCTGCCTACCAGCACTTTAGAGGGTGTAATTACTGCCGAACCTTTTATGCTGCCATTAGTACGGTATTTCCAGAGTAACTTTCCTGAGGAAGAATCATAGCAATAAATGAACTTATCATCCCTGCCAATAATGACAAAATTCCCGTCAGTTGCAGGAATAGACATGATTGAACCTGACCCGTCAGCAAGTCCGGTTTTCCAGGCTAATTTACCCTTTACCATATCAACGCAATAAAAATTGCCATCATAATCACCGAAATATGCTTTCTGACCTGAGAGGGCAGGAGAGGCTGCAATATAAACTCCAATATTTATCGTGTCCCTTTCCTTGCCTGTGACAGGGTCAACCACCCTCAGGAAACCATCGCAGCCACCAAAAACGATCTTGTTCTCTGACACTGCCGGCGTTCCATTTATATAATTCTCTGTTTCCAGGGTCCACATTTTCCTGCCTGAATCAGGATCAAGACAGTAAAGACAATAATCATAGCTTCCGAAGATTAGTCCTGCACGCTTTCCGGCAATCCATATATTAGCTGATCCTGCAATCTGATTTCCTGCCTTAAATGTCCAGGCCGGCTTCCCGCTTGATTTTCCAAGGGCTATAAATAACCCATTGTCGCTGCCGAAAAATACCTTGTCACCATAAACCAGCGGAGGCGCTGTAACCGCACTTCCGGCATCATAGGTCCAGCTTATTTTTTTATCAATCCCTACAGCAAAGATTGTTCCCTTGTCATTTCCAAAAAAGAGAAGCCCCTCGCTGATCACAGGCGAAGATTGCGATTTCGAACCAGTAGGAAGACTCCATAGCAGACCAGGATTTGAAGGCAATTCATTTTTCAAGCTTCCGGAAAGATCACTTTTACCTCTGAACATAGGCCATTCACTGGCAGGCACCTGTGCGAATGAAAGCGCTGGAACAAAGAGTAATAATATAACCTGAAAATACTTTTTCATTATCTAATCCTTTAAATGGCCGAGCGCTCCTGTCGGACATATATCAATAACCTTATCCGTTTGAGTCGTGAGTATATTGCTGAACTCATCTGTCAGCGGTTCAGAAATTATTGAAACAAAGCCCCTGTTAATAAAACAAAGAGCCGGTTCATCATTCCTGTCCTCGCAAACCCTTACGCAAAGTCCGCATTTTATACACTTGGCATTTTCAAAAATCAGGCCGGTTTTATAGTTTATCTTTTTAGTTATATGAGAATTTACAACTTTACCAACCGGATCCTTAAGTGAAAACTCCTGTGCAAGTTCTCTTAACCTGCAATCACCGGCAGCCCTGCAATCGCAATGCATACAACTTTCAGCTTCTGTGCCGGCTGTGCGGAAATCATTAACTTCCCTGAACCGGGGAGCATCATTTTTTGACTCTTTGATCCATTCTTTAAGCTCTGATTCCTCAAGGTGGCCAATACGTGAAGAGAAGCGCTTTCTTATACCTTCAATATTATCCCTTCTTCCTATCTTCAACATGGACAGGTCATTCTCCCCGATATTCTGAAAAACAAAAAGCTGGATGTTCCTTATTGAAACAGAAAGATCAATTTTCTTCCTGCGGCATGCGTTCTCACAATAACCCGGACAGGTTGCACATCGAATCTCCCTGGAATCAAGTCCGGAAAGTGAAAGTTCAACAGCTTCCCTTACCTTGCCATCCGCAAGCAACCTGTTCATTTTTGGAATGTTATAACCGGCAGGACATACAACCCTGCATGGAGCTTCACACTCAGCCCGGTGTTCAGAAAGAAGCAGCTCAACGGCTTTTTTCCTCAGGTGAATCACTTCATCAGATGCCGCATCAATTTCCATCCCTTCCTGAACAATTGCAGAACATGACGGTATGAAGTCATTTTTCAGGTTATTCTTCACCATACAAACCATGCAGGATGAATAGTGTTCAATACCATCTTTATGGCAAAGTACAGGTATGTGAATACCCGCCTTACTGGCAGCATCGAGGATAGTCGAGCCATCGGTGGCTTCCACAATTATGTTATTGATTCTGATCTTTGGCATTGATATTCACTATTTCAACTGCATTATCACGACATACAACCCGGCAATTGTCACATTTTGTGCAAAGCTGCTGATCAATTTCATGTTTTTCATATGGCTTAAAACTGATTGCCTGAACCGGACACTCCTGGAAACACCTGGTGCATCCAGTGCAATTATCTGTTATCTCGTACCTTATCAGTTCGCGGCATTTCTTTGCCGGGCAATATCCGTTTGCATGAGCCTCATATTCCTGCCTGAAGTACAGCAGACCTGTAATAACAGGGTTCGGAGCGGATTTGCCAAGCCCGCAAAGACTTCCGTTCTTCACATCTATGCATAATTTCTCCAGCTGATCTATTTCGGATTTATCTGCTTTCCCTTCGCTCAGCCTGGTGAGGATATCAAGCATATGTTTTGTTCCAACCCTGCAGAAAGTGCATTTGCCGCATGACTGTTTATGAGTGAATGTCAGAAAGTATTTTGCAACATCAACCATGCAATCTGTATCATCCAGGACAACCAGTCCGCCGGAACCCATCATAGCGCCCATCTTTTGCAATTCCTCGTAATCGACAGGAGTATCCGCCATTGCCGCAGGGATACATCCTCCCGAGGGTCCTCCGATCTGAACTGCCTTGAAAGTTCTGCCCTCAGCAACACCGAGACCAATCTTCTCCACGATGTCACTGATTGTTATTCCCATAGGTACTTCAATCAGTCCTCCCTTTGATATCTTCCCTGCAAGTGCAAATACTTTCGTCCCTTTGCTTTTATCGGTGCCGATTGCGCTGAAGGCTTCTGCACCATTATTTATAATCCATGGGACAAGAGAAAGCGTTTCTACATTGTTGACCAGTGTAGGTTTGCCCATAAATCCTTTTACAGCAGGGTAGGGAGGTCGCAGATGAGGGGTTCCCCGTTTGCCTTCAAGGGAGGCTATCAGCGCAGTCTCTTCACCGCATACAAAGGCTCCAGCTCCCTCAAAAATCCTGATATCGAACGAATAAAGTGTATTTAGTACACTTATTCCGAGAATACCTTTTTCATAGCATTGCTTTAATGCATTTCTAACTCTTGAAACAGCAAGAGGATATTCGGCCCTGATATAAAAAATGCCTTGATGTGCACCGGTTGCAAAACCTGCTATCAGCATTCCTTCAATTACCCTGAAAGGGAAAGATTCTAAAAGCATCCTGTCCATAAAGGCTCCGGGGTCGCCCTCATCTCCGTTGCAGACTATGAATTTTTCAGATGACCTGGTTCCGGAAAATATTTCCCATTTTCTACCTGTTAAAAATCCTGCTCCTCCTCGTCCCCGCAGTCCGCTCTTCATAACTGTCAATACAATATTATCAGGTTCAGACATGCTCAGGCAGTATCTTATTGCTTTAAACCCGCCGAAGAGCATATATTCATCAATTGATTCGGGAGAGAGAATCCCTCCACCATCAGTTGCCAGCCGGACCTGCCGGCTCAGGAAGTTGCTGAGATATTTTTCCCTTAGTTCGCCTGGAATGTTGACAGGGCTATTAACCATATCATCCGATATAAAAGTATCGGCAAATTCCGTTATTCTGAATTTTATTTTCTTATCAATCCGGCCTGGCTTTACATGCTTAATAAGTATTTCTTCAACTTGCTCTTCCCTGACATTGGTATACCGGTAGTGAACATTTTCTTTTGTGACTATTTCAAGCAAGGGAGTCTGGTTGCAAACCCCGACACATCCTACAGGCTTAATTTTTATATTGAGGGCATATCCTTCCTTTATTTCAAGCAGTCTCGAAAGTATCTCTTTGCTGCCGCCGGCAACGCAGCATGATCCAAGTCCGATTCGCACTTCAGCATCTGATTCGTCTTCATGTGCCTCTTTCTGAAGATGGATTTCTTTTTGCCTCGTCCTGAGAAAATCATTAATTATCTCATCAGCCTGGGTCGGTTTCACGTGACCATAGGTTTTTCCGTCAATCTGAACCACCGGAGCCAGAGTGCAGCAACCCAGACATGCCACTTCCTCAAGTGAGAAGAGGTTATCGGGAGAAGTAAGCCTGTCGTCATTTATTTTAAGCGCTCTTTTAAATGATTCTGAAATGAGCTGTGAGCCTTTAACATGGCAGGCTGTACCGGCACATACCTTAATAATATGCCTTCCTGCAGGAAGATGCCTGAACTGAGAGTAAAATGTCGACACACCCGAGATCTGTCCCGGTGTGATATCAGTCAGCTCGCAAATGAGCCTGAGGGCTTCAGAGGGAATGTGATTCAGCTTTTTCTGAACCTCCTGAAGGATTTGAATTACCTTGTCTTTTTCCCTGCCTGTGGAAGCAACTACTTCTTCGACAGCCGATTTAATAAGGTTGACATCAGCTGGTTTGCAGCCACAAACGTCATTTGCAATATGTGTGTTTTCTTCAATCACTTCTCAGAAACACAATAAAGGTTTTCCTTTCCCCGTATAAAAATAAGGCCCTCGGAAAATGATGGTGTGCAATCCGATGATTCGCCAATTGAAGATTCAGAGACAAGCTCAAATTTCTCTGATTTCTTTACAATGTGCATCTTTCCGGTTCTGTCAAGAAACCATACCTTATTATCTGCAATAATCGGGGAAGCATAAAACGGATCCATGAAATAATGTGTCCATAAGGTATCGCCTTTCTGGGCATTATAACAGGCTACATCACCATATCCTGTAGCGACGAAAAGGAACTCATCGGTCGCGACCGGACTGGATACATCAGGGGTATAAGTATTGTCTTCCCACTTTGATGATGCAGGCGTGCCTGGAAGTATTGCCACCAGCTTTGCATAATCAGTCACTGAATATGCCATTGTACTGTTGACAGCTGCCGAAGGAGCGACATCACCACTCAGGCAGTCGAACGACCACAGCAGCTTACCGGTTGCTGCATCAAATCCGGCAGTTGCAGGATTTCCATTAATAACCACCTGCGTTACATTGCCGAAGTGAGCCAATACTGGTGAGGACCATACCGGCCTTCCGGAACGCAGAGTTTCCCATTTTAACACTCCGGTTTCAATATCGAATCCCATAAGTGAAAGTTTCTTATCAGAATCATATTGAACAATAAGAGTATTTTCAAATATTATAAGTGACGAAGAATAGCCGTATGTAGTGCCTGGAACTCCCAGGTTGGTGGACCAGAGCTTCTTCCCATCATGAGTGAGGCTTATCAGGTTACCGTTCGCAAACACGGCGCAAACCGCTTTGCTGCTGGCTGCAACAGTTGATACTGCAAGTCCGGCATCTACAGACATCTGCGGCAGAGCAGATGGTTCACCCGGGATCCCGGAAGCAGACGCAGTCCATTGTATTTTGCCGGAATTCTTATTATAGCAGTATACCTTGCAAAGAAGACCTTCAGCACCTGTAACGAAAAGCTTATCATCCCATATCACTGGTGAGCTCTTTCCTTTGCCCGGGATCGCAACGCTCCATTTTATATTTTTACCGGTACCGACATTCCATTCAGTCGGATAACCGCTTCCTCCGGCTATACCTCTGGAATCTTCACCCCTGAAGAAAGGGAAATTTGTTTTGCCGGGCCTGAAGGTATCGGTTTGACCGAATTTAACGGCAACCTTTTTACCCGCTGACGACGTCGCTTGCAGGTCAGGCAAATTGCTGCGGAGCATAAAGGAGGCGATAACGGCTCCGACTATGATTATTGCCGCCGATGCTAAGAGATATTTTCTGTATTTGTTCCTGTCGGCTGAAAGATCAGGTTTTGAACCTGGAATTACAGGCATTATCTTCTCATTCCCGGCAATGATTCGCTGACATAAAACGAATACTATTGCTCCGGCAAGAAGAAGATAGGAGCCGGTCTCGACCTGGCGTCTTGAAGTAAAATATGCTTTTCTTGCCATCAGGTCCATTGCTCTCAACTGAGCTGCTTTTTCAGCATTGTCCTGATTATTGTCAAATTGTTCCCTGATCGTAAGAAGAGCTGGATTATCAAGCGGATTCACGCTCTTCAGCTGAGCCAGGCTGAAAATCATTATAATGGCGATTATAATTGTAAAACCGCCTGCCACCTGGCTGATCCCTGTTAATATGCTGATATCTTTTTCGCTGAACTTCATTTCTTTAATTTTTAACTTCTACCGGGCAATATTTAAAGCATCGTCCGCAACTGTAACATTTTCCCTGGTGCGGTTTATAACCTATCCTGGAGCGTTTCGTTGTAAGAGATACAAGGCTTATGCCAAGAGATAATCCAAGGAATGCGCCTGCCCATGGTGAAGCTTTCCTGAATCGTTCAATTATTTTCATTTCCCCGGCAAAAAGCTCTTTTTCTGTTTTACCTGCTTCTTTAAAGGCGACTGCAGCCTTAGATACGGCTTCGACGCCGGTCACTTTTTCGTTTCTTATCTCTTTAGCAAGTCTTACATCCCTGTTTATTGAAGCCAGCGAAGGGGCAAGATTATAAAAAACAAGGGCACCGGCAGCAGTGAAGAAAGGAATCAGCAGCAGGTAAATGATGAATCGCTTGCGGGCTTTTCCCGGGTTTTCGCTGCTTATAATGCTTATTGAAGGAAGAATCGCATCGTAGGGGCATGCTTCCTCGCACAATCTGCATTCAGTACATTCGGCAGGAGTAATAGACAGGTGTTTACCGGCAAACCTGGAAAATATGCTGAGAAGAACACCATATGGACAAAGATACCTGCAATAGGGCCTGTTAATAAAAATACCGGCCAGGAGGAGCAGAGCACCGAAAATAATCATTGTGTAGGTGGCATTCAGCCTGAAAATACCTACAAACGGATCATACCTGCATATAATGAACTGGTTCCCGGTAGCGGCAAACAATACTGCGGCTGTCAGATATATAAAAGGTACAGCAGCCATTATTGATTCCACCGGTTTTGGTAGTTTGACCGGAATAAACCCGGTCAGTTCCTGGATAGCACCTAAAGGGCAGACTCCGGCGCAGAATACTCTGCCGAATGCAAGTGCGAAGAGTAGTGGAATTATAAAAAAGAGAAGGGCTGTAAGCGGAATGGAATACCCGTTATTAAAGAGAGCCAGTGCGACATTCTGAACCGAACCTACTGCGCAGATACATCCCTCACGGTAAAACCCGAAGTAAGCCAGGGAAAAAACAGATAACCAGACAAGTCCCTCTCTTGATCTTTTATATATTGCAAGCCATACAGCTGCGGAGAGGGCAAGGATCAGAACAGCAACATCAACATATTGCCATCCCTGAGCTCTCTGAAGAGCAAGCTGGTCAGTCGGGTAAACATATCCTGATTCAAACTCCGGTCGTGGGAACCTGTCCTGGGCGTAGAGTACGGTATGCCAGCAGATAAGCAGAAGCAATATTATATATGGGATATACTTTCTTTTCATACTGTGGTTCTTGTTGCTCGGTGCTCGGTTTATAAATTCGGAGCTTGCTTTATAATGTTTTTATCTTTTGGAATATACTGGTGGTCCGATGGAACTCTTGAGATGGCCTGCGAGGGGCAGTTCCTTGCTATGGAACAATCATTGCAGTTATCGCACAGGTCGTGGTGAATCTGGAGGTACATCGAGCCGTTGCCGAAATCATTGCATCCCTTGACGCATTTTCCGCAGGCATCACAAAGGTCCTTGTTTATTGTGTACTCAAAGTATGGCTCTTCAATATACCGACGCCTGATGGCGCCGGTGGGACACTGTTCCCGTTCAGCACCTGTGCCTGTTGTTTTTATTCCCTGCCTCAGGTAAGCTCCGCACAGGTCACAGTATCCACATACTAAATATGCATGTGTACATTTAACTGCCGATGGTGTTTTGACACATTTTGTCTTGCACTGCCCGCATTGAGTGCATTTAAATGGATCGATCTGCCAGACATATCCTTTTGCCGAAGTCTTCCTTGCCAGAAAAACTGGAATGGAGAGCAGCGGCGCAACCACGATTATTTTTCCTGCATTTCGGACGAAATCACGACGGGACTGATATTTATTCCTGTTTTCCTTCATTTCTGAGAAAGATAAAAGGTACAGTCAGATTCTCCCCGGCATACACCGTTTCCTGCGCATGAAGAACAATTCTTCCGTGTTGAGGCTTTTTTACCCAATGCAAACAGGATAAATGCCAGCAATGCAAAAAGTCCTGCACGGATCACTGTCGTAATAAATTTATTCCTGTTCATTTTCTCTTGAAAACATAAAGTTTAGAATCTGCCTCGTTGGCGCCATAAATAGTTTTGCCGTCAGTTGATGCGACATCAAGCGGAACCGATGGGACAAATTTGTTATTTACTGATACAAATTCAATGAAGCTGCCATCCATTCCAAGTATTTTAATCCTGTTCAGTCCCTTTTCAGCCGTTACGAATCCACCGGGTATTAATGCAAAATGAGCAGGATTGCAGCATGCATTGAACTCATCAGGACCGGTTCCCGGCTTTCCGAACTGAGAGATGAAAAAACCGTGGGTATTCCATTTTTCTATCCTGTGGTTTCCGGTATTGGCGATATAAATCGTATCGCCTTCAGTCAAAACAACATCAAAATAGGAGCTGGGTATAATGAATGTTCTGTCACGTTGCCCGATAATGCCAAGTACTTCTCCGTCTCTCCTGAGTATAAAAACCATTTTGTTTGCAGCATCAGCAACAGCAACAATACGGCTATTTGCTGAGAGTGATGTAAATATGCTGTTTACCTCGAAAGGGCCCCACTCACCGATCTGTTTGCCGGCAGTGCTTACAATGAAGACTTTGCCGATAGATGATGCAAAGACTGAATCGCCGGACATGGCGACTGCTGTTATCCTTTCAGGCATCTTAAGAGTCCACTGCCTTGCAAACTCGCTGTTGTAGCACGATATAAAAGATTCGCCTCCAAGGAAAACAAGTCCGCTCTTCGATATAGCCACCGAGGTTAATGGACCTTCCTGTGGCAGGAATTCCTTTGCTATTATCCAGTTTTCAGTGTAAACCGGTGCTTTCGCGCTTTCCGGTTTTGTTTCGGTCTCAGGACGGGAAACAACAGTGTCGTAAACAATATAACCAATGAAGGTTAATATAATAAGAAGGGAAAAGACCGCAATGTATTTTTTGTTCATGGCTTATTATTTTTTTCCGATATCGAGGCAAACCAGGTTTCGTGAATCTCTCATAATCAGATACTTTCCGGCAATGGCCATTGGACCCCAGGCTTCGATTCCCTCTATTATCCTGCATTTTGATATAAGTGAAGCATTTGATCCCTCCAATTTAAATAAAAAGAGATTTGCATCGTCGTCAAGCAGGTAGAGCTTATTTCCGCTAACAATATAAGGTCCCAGGCCACGTCCAAACCTGGCATCTTTTCCGCTTGTCCATACAGGCTTCAGCAGATCTGATTCTGAATAGCAGACAAGTTGTTTTTTAAGTGCACCTGCATTCTCCGGCATAACGGTCCTGATAAATCCTCCTGTTATTACCGGAGTCTGCTGATCGCTCGACAGACCATCCGGGGCCTTATGTTTTTCAATCATTTGTGCGGAAAAGGATGTCCCGTCAAAGTTGATTTTTATCTTCGCGCCTCCGGCACCATAACTTCCGAAAACAGCAATCTCATTATTACTCAGCTGAAGAGGTGAAGCAGCAGTCGTAACCGGGCTCCATTCCGAAGTTTTCCATAGAAGATTCCCAATATCGGCGCCATCTGCTGAGACTCCGCAAACACCACCTATGGCATTGTATACATACATTCTTTTTCCATGTATGACCATCGGGATTATCGAACCATGCGACATTCTCAGGGAATCAGGATTTGGTGTCATCCAGAGGATTTTTCCACAGTAACAATCGACACCTATCATAAGGGCTTTCCCGCCTGGAGCCAGAACTGCTATATTATTATCGATCAAAGGACACTGCCCGGTATAGAAATCAGGTGTGATCCTCCCTTTTTCTTTTCCCCTGATGCCAAACTTCTTTTCCATATCCAGCGTCCAGATAAGCCTGCCAGTAAGCGGATCAAGACACATTACATGTGAGCGGGGACCAATTGAAACAAGGTATTTATCAGTAACAGCCGGAACTGTGCGTGAATAGCCGTGATTTCTTTTAAGATCGACGTAATACCAGCGTCGCCAGAGTTCAGTTCCTGATTTAAGCGAGAAACAGCGAAGTACATCTGTCTTACGCCTTTCATTATAATCAAGAAGGTAGACCCTTCCATTCTTCACCGCAGGGCCTGAATAACCCTCTCCTAATGAAACTTTCCAGATGATTGGTGGTCCCGTTGGATCCCACGATTCAGCAAGAGGAGTAGAGTCCCTGTTTATATTATCAAAATATGCTCCGCGAAATCTCGGCCATTCTCCTGGCGCCACTTCATCAAACTTTCCAAGTGTATCGAAGAACTGGCCGATTATTACACTATCAGGGCGTTCAACCTGCTTTGGCCTGTTATCGGCTCCCGGCAATCTTTCTGAAATTACAGCAGGCAGGTGATCTCCGGCTATCCACCAGAAAAGAAAGCCAGCAAATATCAAGCTTACAGCCCCGACTGCCAGGATTCTATTTTTATTAAAAGCCATTTATCAGATACCGGTTACAGGCATTGTATTCTAATCAACATTTTTCAAAAATAACACATAATAAAAGAAATCAGCGGGAATACCCGCCATTTAATAAAATTTAAGATTTACATGATTTTTATCATATTAATAATGTAAGCATATCTAAGGTTTTCCATTCATTTCAATAATTATTATTGCATATTTACTTAATATATTTAATTAATATATGATATTTAATATCATTTTATATATTGATGTTTAAATATTTTATTAGTTTTGCAAAGAATGTTTAATGATTATTTCCTGTAATACAAATTGATATGTGCGGTATAGTAGGAGTCTTTGATTTGAAGAGCAATTATATGGATTTGAGGCCGGTCGTTCTGAAGATGTCTAAGAAATTAAGGCATCGGGGTCCGGACTGGTCAGGTATTTTTTATTGTGAAAAGGCAATACTCGCCCATGAAAGGCTCTCGATTGTGGATCCCCAGTCAGGTAAGCAACCACTTTACAGCAAGGACGGGAACCTTATTCTTGCCGTCAACGGCGAGATTTATAATCATCAGGAGATTCGTAAGCGGTATGAAGGTTCTTATGAGTTCCTTACCCATTCCGACTGTGAGGTGATACTTCCGCTTTATAAGGAGAAAGGTCCGGCATTCCTGGAGGAAATGAACGGCATTTTTGCATTTGCTCTTTATGACAGGGAAAAAGACTGTTATCTTATTGCACGCGACCATATAGGCATTGTTCCTCTCTATATCGGATGGGATCAGTTCGGGAATTTCTTTGTGGCATCTGAAATCAAGGCACTTGAGGGTATATGCAACAAAATCGAGGAGTTCCTTCCGGGGCATTACCTCTATAGCAAAGAGGGGGTGATGAAAAAATGGTACACGCGAGACTGGATGGAGTACAAATCCGTGGAAAAGAACAAAACATCCATTGCTGAGCTTCGCAGCGCGTTTGAAGCATCAGTTCACCGCCAGCTCATGTCTGATGTTCCCTACGGAGTTCTGCTGTCGGGAGGGCTCGACTCTTCAATTGTCTCGGCAATTGCAAAGAAATTTGCGCCTAAAAGAATTGAGACACAGGATAAAAGCGAAGCATGGTGGCCGCAGCTCCATTCATTTGCCATCGGTCTTGAAGGATCTCCCGATCTTGCTTCTGCCAGGAAAGTTGCGGATCATATCGGAACTATCCATCACGAAATAAATTTCACCGTTCAGGAGGGTCTCGACGCAATCCGTGACGTAATCTATCATATCGAGACTTACGATGTGACAACAATAAGGGCCTCCACTCCAATGTATCTTCTTGCGCGGGTTATCAAATCAATGGGGGTGAAGATGGTCCTCTCCGGAGAAGGTGCCGATGAAATTTTCGGCGGGTATCTCTATTTCCATAAAGCTCCTTCAGCTCAGGCTTTTCATGAAGAGACTGTGAGAAAGCTGAGCAAGCTTCATCTCTACGACTGCCTGAGAGCCAATAAATCGCTTGCAGCCTGGGGTGTGGAAGGTCGTGTTCCTTTTCTCGACAAGGAATTTATGGATGTAGCCATGCGCCTGAACCCTGATGACAAAATGATCTCAAAGGAGAGAATGGAGAAATGGGTTCTTAGAAAAGCCTTTGAAGATTACCTTCCTGCTTCGATAGCATGGCGCCAGAAAGAGCAATTTTCCGACGGTGTGGGATATAACTGGATCGACTCGCTCAGGGCTATTACAGCCAAAGAGGTGACTGACGATCAGCTTAAGAATGCAAAGTATCGCTTCCCCATTAACCCGCCAATGTCAAAGGAGGAATACTATTACAGGACGATCTTTGCTGAGCATTTCCCTTCCGATTCGGCAGCATCATGCGTTCCTTCAGTTCCATCAGTCGCCTGCAGCACTGCTGAAGCCCTTGCATGGGATGCATCCTTTAAAAATATGCTGGATCCTTCAGGACGCGCCGTAAAAAGCGTTCATGTCGATTCATATAAATGATGTTCAGCAAAATTTTCTGATTTTAAGGCAAGAGAATTAATGCCATTGCCATAAAAATCAGTCTGATTTCCTGAAGAATATGTCGCCGCTTATTGTTTCCAGTTTTATCTGCGATCCTCCGTTATTCATCTTATCTTTTATTTTTACGGGGACCCCGCTTCCGTTATTTTCCGGCGTAAGCCTTAGATCTGAATAGATTGTTCCGGATATCGTTGAAAAATCAAGATTTGCTGATCTTTTTTCCGGAACCGCCATATCAATGAAGCCGCTTATAGATTTGAGATTCATTCTCCCGGTTTCTCCTTTGATAGTCAGGTCGGCATTAATTGTCTCGATGGTAACGTTGGTATTCTCCGGGATAAAAACCCGCCACCAGATATCTGATTTGTTACAGCAATCGTTTCTTCCCTTGAAATAATTCTCCTTAAATCTGGCATTGACTTTCACACCGTCTCCATTCTCCTCAAATGAAGTCACATAAGCCTCATTATCAGTGTTGTCATTAATATTGACGGATGCTTCAGCATAGACCTCATTTTTGTTCCAGGTCTGAACAAATATTGAGTCGGCGATCTGTATATTCAATTCCACATCTGTTTTTCCTGAAAAGCTAAGATGCTTTTCTATTTTCTGCTGAGCCTGGATTGTTCCAAAGCAAAGCATACCAATAATTAATATTGTACAAGTTTTCATTTATAATAAATTGATTAGGAAGGAGGGAGGGAATCAATTTCCCTTCCTCAGGTAAATATTACCATTTACGGTTTCAATGCTGAATTTAAATCCTCCTCCATTAAGAGATGCATTCAGATGGTTCCCACCAACCCTTTTCATGTCCTTCTGCGAATCGGAAATGTCGAAATCTGAGTAAAAGCCTCCATTTATTGTTCCCATTTCGATGTTTGTGGCAGTTTTTGCAGGAAGAGTGATATCGATATCGCCGCTAACAGAGCTGATGGAAGAAGGCTTTTCCGTTACAAATGTATCAAATGTTATATTGATATCACCGGCAATTGTTGAGAGAATAAGAGGTCCCGAAACGTTTTTAAGGTCAATGCCATGGCAGTTTTCAATGTCAATCTCATTCTTCATACTTGAAACTGAAATATTACTTGACCTTTCGCATCCGCTCTTGATCTCCAGTGCCATGTTATCAGGAACCCTGATCTTGTACTCACCTTTCCTTGTAAAAGGAACAAGACAGGTTACAGTAATCTGGCCAACATTCTTTTGCACTGAAAGTCCCATTCCCGAATTATCGGTTCCGCCAGGATAAACAGGCTTAAGCCCTTTGGCTTTCTCCGGAGGCGTAAAAGCCTCAGAAGCAGATGTAAATATTACCTCATTGCCACTGTACCCTTCAATTGGCAGATCACCGCTGAAATCGATCAGGATAAGCTTTCTGTCTTTAGTGTCAGGCACCTGAACTTTATACTCCTGGGCAGGCAAGTAGCCGCTTCCCAGGAATGTTAAAAGTATAATCAGAATAATTTTCGTTGTTTTCATAGTAATTATTTTAAATTTTTAAACTGTACCAGGCAAACCCGGAATCTGCACTGGTATATATAAATTGAATCCAATATTCACTTATTACAGAAGAAGCTTTCTTACTCCATTCTGGGCAACAGCCTTAACCTCTTTAATGGTACCCTCATCTGAAATGATTTGCTGAATTGGTCTTATTGCGCTTTTCTCCTTTCTGTCAACAAGTATATTAATAAGAGTTACCTGGATAATCGGATCATTTTGTACCGACAGCGATTTTACAAGTGAATCGCAGACCGATTTCTGGTCGGCAAACTTTGAAAGGGCATATGCTGCCGCAAGGCGGACATTGACGTTTTTATCATTATTCAGTGTTGCAACCAAAGCTTCAATTACATTGTCATCCGGAGCCTTCAGTTCATCTGCATAATTGACACCCTGTAACCGGTAACTAGATGACTCGTCTTTGAGCATTGTAAACATGGCTGCCCGCTTAAGTGATGAAACTTCAGTTTGCAGCTGGCTAAGCTCTATTGCCTGTGATTTGTTTCGTAAGCCTGAATTAATCAGAGCACCAATGAATGTACCGCAAACCAGCAATGCAAAACCTGCAGCGACCCTGAACAGGTTTCTGTTGTACCAGTGAACCTGAGGCTGAAGAACAGAGCCTGAAGTAATATTCTTATGCTTTCTGATTTCTCCATGCAGCATGTGGTAGAAATTAATTCGCAGGGACTCATCAGGATTCTCCATCTCATCATCTGATACTGAATTTAATACCTTCTGGATCTCCATCATTTCTTCCAGGCAGTGCTCACATGTCTCGATATGCTTTTCAATCGCCATTTTCTGATCAGCATCGAGCTTATTATCAAGGTAATCAATGATTACTGCTTCAACTTCGTCACATTTCATATCCCGTAATATTAAACTTGTTGAAAATAAATGCATCTTAACTGCTTTATAGCCCTGTGGACGGCAACTTTGATTGCAGGGACCGACTGATCAAGAATTGTGCTTATCTCTTCATACTTCATTTTCTGAAACCTGCTCAGAACAATTATTTCTCTCTGCTCGTCACTTAACGAAAGCAAAGCCCTTTCAAGCTTTTCATAGTCTTCTTCATGGAAAGTTTCTGACTCTTCAGAAACGTCTTTAGAGTATGATTCTTCCCTTATAATCAGATTATCAGACTTTTTCCGGTTGTTGCGAAAATCATTATGCAGGTTTCTGGCCATCTGATAGATCCACGACTTTACGCAATAACCTTCCTTGTATGTGTTCCTGTATTTTATCATTCGGTAAAATAGATTCTGGGTCAGATCCTGACTAATATCTCTTTCAAGACCCATTTTAAGGAAGTAATTGTAAAGCTTCTTATTATATCTTTCAAACAGTAAAGACAATTCAGAAAGATTACCCTCCTTTACCTTTTGCATTATTATTTCATCAGAAACAAATTCCACTTTTGGGATTATTGGTTTTCTAATATGAATACCTGTAAAGTTAGAAATGGTTACATAAAAACTATATTTTATTTATCTTCATCCATTTTAGCAGACCTCAGAAAGATGTAATCAGATCTGAAGAATCTGGCTTTACCTGGTTTAAGAACTGCTGTTCCTGCAGTGGTAAATGCAAAGCTGATGAAAGGCTTCAGCGATGACGTGAATAAAATATTACAGAGAGAGGAAACCTTTTAATATCTTTATCTTTTCAAGTTGAATACATGGTTATCAAAACTTTAAGCAGGCTCGAATGAAAAAACTTTGTATTTTATTATTTCCAATCGCAATTATTTTAACTGCCTGTCCATATGGATATCACTATAACAGCGGANNCACCAATAATGGGGGAAGCGTTTCCACTTTGCTTTTCGTCAAATCGTTCCAGCCAGGGAAAAGATTTTGACATAATTTATAAATTCCTGAATGTGGTTTTATACAGATCTAACGGCGAAATCTATATAGGGGAGGATTTTGATGCCTGGAATTATGAACATGAGGCCTGTCAGACCATTGAAGATGCCTTGTACAGGATTAATACGGGCTCGAATGAACTTGGACCATACCTGATACCGGTAGGAAGCGGACAAATTCAATCTGGCACCGGCTGGTCTCCGTACCAGAGATTCATTTTTATGTTTGCCTGTGATGATTCCGGGAAACTGGATATAAGATTCACTCAGAATGTATCAGCTAATGAATGGTCATCACCGAAAAACATAGACTTCCTTAATTCAACGGCAAACGATGCATATCCTGTTTTAAGTTCAGACAATTCCGCCATTTACTATTGCTCAGACCGCGGAGGAGATTTTGATATTTACCATACCACCCTGGTGCGGGATGATGACCTGTTGTCGACACTGAGCAAATCTGAATCTGGCGCAACCGTAAAAGAAACAGTTCTTTCATCCGGTTATAATGATAAATGCCCATTTATTTTCGATAGCGTAATGGTATTTGTGTCTGACAGGCCCGGAGGGTATGGAGGATACGATCTTTATTCGTCAAAATTCAAAAATGGCGAATGGCAGCCGCCTGTAAACATGGGAGATAAAATAAATTCGATGTTTGACGAATACAGACCGATAGTCAGGCAAAATATTGAGGGTTTCACAAATAATTTAATGATTTTCTCATCAAACCGGCCTGGCGGGAAGGGCGGATATGATTTATATTACGTCGGAATCAAATGAAGTATCTCAAACAGCTTATGCTGTCCAAATCATACTTTGAGAGAATTCCTGCAGGGGAATTGCTTGCCGGGAAGCAAGGGAAGAAATATGATTATATTGCAATCACCAGGGGAAAGAAATACGTTTTTGCATATGCATGTAATGGAAGTGATATATTTTTGGATATGAAAATGTTATCATGGCCGGAATATAAAGTCTCCTGGTTCGATCCACGCAATGGGAAAATGACTGATTCCGGTTCAGAAAAGAATACAGGAACGACAACATTTAATCCTCCGGGAGATATAACAAAAGGAAATGACTGGATATTAATTCTTGAAAAAATCTAGGATGATAAGTGACATCATAAAAAGAAACTTACTTCCTTCGGTCGATTTTATCTTTGGATTTGCTGACCTGAACGGACTTATCGATAAAAAATTTGATGGTTTCAGGTACGGAATATCAATTGGGAAAAGGCTGGATGACAGAATAATAGATAAAATTATTGATGGCCCAACTATTGAGTATTATAATTACTATAACCAGGTAAATAAAGAACTTGCTGAACTTACCAGGAGAATAGGGAGTGATTTTATTGCATCAGGAATAGAATCAATGGCCATTGAACCAACCGTCAGCAATGCTGAGGAAAATTATAAGGACTACCTGAAGACCCTGACTGTCGACATCTCCCACAAACTCGTTGCAACAAGAGCAGGACTGGGATGGATTGGTAAAACCGATTTATTCATCTCAGAAAGATTTGGTCCAAGGCTGAGATTAGTGAGCATTTTGTTAAAACATGACCCGGGAATTGCAGCTGTTCCTTGTGATGAAAGCAAATGCGGAGGATGTTCCATTTGTGTTGAGAAATGCCCTGCAAAGGCTGCTACCGGCAAATTATGGAACATAAATCTGCACAGGGAAGAATTCTTTGATGCTCAAAAATGCAGGAAAAAGTGCGCTGAACTTGCAATGCAAAAGCTTAATGTTGACGAAAGAATATGCGGTATGTGCGTGGCAGTATGTCCGTTAGGAAAAAAGAAAAAACTTGCAAATTAATTGTATGAAAACTGTTATTAAGGGTGTCGTTCATTCCATTTTCTTAGTATTTATCATCCTTACCGGCTGCCGGCCTAAAGCGATCAATGTTTCGGATAGTTTTGATAAGCCTGGCCTCAGCAGCATTTGGAGTACCGACAGGATGGAGACACAATCATTTGAAATACAATCGAAGATTGTACACAATGGGACGGGAGCTGCAAAAATAACGCTCCGATCGAAGGATACATATGAACCGTCAATGGATGGAGACAAACCTACCGAGCGTGATGAACTGCGTGAAGCCACTACTCTCTTTTCTGTTGAGGACCAGCTTTACGACTATAGATTCAGCATGTTCTTGCCTGATACCTTCCCAATTGTGCCTGTAAGGCTTGTAATTGCCCAGTGGAAAGAGTATTGCAATGGGAAGGACTCATGCTCTAACGACAGCCCGGTCGTCGCCCTGAGATATGTGTCAGATACTCTCCTGATAACCCTGAATGCCGGAAAACATGCAAAAGTTCTGTATAAAGTCAGGGGTACAAGGGATCAATGGCTCGATTTCGATTTTCTTATCAGGTTTACCAGAAATGAGGACGGGATAATTGTAGCATCAATTAACAACAAAGAAGTAGTTAACTATAAGGGAGTTACGAGTTATCTCAATGGCAATGGCTATAGACTCGACAAGAACAGATACTATTTTAAGATGGGTTTGTACAGAGATTTAATGCCAGAACCCATGTGCATATATATTGACGATTACAGCAAGAAAGAAATCAGCATAAAATGAGAAAAAAGCGAATGGATTATGAACTGCCACTGGCAGTCAAGGAATGGGGATGGCGTTACCATCACATCGGTATTCCCACAGCCGGACCGATTGCCGGAGAGACTTTTATGCCCGGGCATAAGATCTCTACCGGGGGATTTAAATCAAGCCCTTTTGGCATCGAGTGGATGCGGTACGAATCTGACAGCCCGGTCGATGAACTCATTAAAAGAGTTCCTCATATAGCTTTCGAGGTCGATGACCTCGATCTCGAGCTTAAAAGACATAAATTTAAAATCATCACACTTCCAAACTCGCCAGGTTCCGGGACGAGGGTTGCTATGATCGAACATAACGGAGCTCCGATCGAACTTATTGAATTCAAAAAAAGGACATGATGAACATGTTTGATATAATGGACAGAACAGACAGGATATTCTTCAATTTTCTGTTTGGATTTGTATTACCTCTTTTTGGTTTTGAGGTTGCAGTCTGGCTTGCGTTTGTAATTGGTTTTAACGAAAAAGCCATATTCCATTCAGCGCTGCTGGGGTTTTCAGCCGGACTTGTATTAAGTCTTCTGATCGGGTTTGTCTTGAAACCTGATATTTATAGATTACGACTCCCGGTCCTGATCCTGATCTATCTCTTTTACAATGTCTGTATTTTCGGATTTTTCATGGGAGTCCCGGTTTTCAACCTGGTTACCGGAGCACTTGCAGGATACTACTGGGTAAAGCGGATTTCAAGCCGTAATGAGCTGAACAACAGTGGAAGAGATGTTCAAAGAATTTCAATATTTACTGCTTCGGTAACTGCAATAGTCTGTCTCTCTTCAGCAATAATCGCCCTGATAAGCAAATCTACTCCTGAAGATCTCAGGGGGATGTTTCACCTTGGTTTCGAAATAACCAGGCCGATGCTTGTAAGTCTGATAGTCGTCGGAGGCATACTTCTGGTATCATTACAGTATTTTTTGACAAGATTTATAATGATAAAGACTCTGAAAGCTATCGGGCATAATACGAATGCTTGACCTTAAATTAATGTGATTCTGCCTATATGCCTTTGCGCCTCTGCACCATTTCGCCATTGTGCCATTGCACCTACTTTATCTTTCTATACCCATCCCAATAATCGCCTCTCGTGATCATAAGCATATTATTCATTATCGTAATGGGATAGCTTACTGAAGGGCTCTCCAGGATGAGTGACCCAAAAGTTTCATCTGAATTAATGATTGTATAATTGGTCTGGAGATAGAGAGTGTCATTACGCTTTTCGACATACTTGCCATCGGATCTGAATTCTATTGTGGCATACTGGGTCTCCGTTCTGTAGAAACATGTATCATCAGCACCTCCGCAAGTTGATTCCCACCTCCAGGTACCCGGTATCTGGGCGATTGACGTCACAGTAATATCTTTTTTGCAGCTGAAAGTAACTAACAGAATTGAACTGAGAATTAATAGCGGAATGTGCTTTCTCACAGTAAAATATTTTCGTTCATCAATGATTCAAAGATAATAAAAATATACCGCTTCCGGATGTTTGCAGATCAATGTAAGCGCTCTTTGCTCCATTCCCTGAGCATCGCAAAAAAGCATATCCATCAGAATTGATAATATGGTATTTCAAAATTATCAATCCGGAAAAGAATAAAAAGCTATATCCTTAAAGAATATGTTGAATGAAAAACTGATTGAAAGAGACTATGGTTTCCTGTTTGCAATGCGGGATAAATAGCGAATCCTGGCCTCTTCAGGATCAACGCTCTGTGCAATGTAAATAGTTGTTCTGTGATCAATAACTACTGCCTTCAGGTTTGCAAGGTCAGGTGATTTATAAACGGATGGTTTCTTTTCGTACATAAAAGTTGATTTTTAAAAAAAAAGTCCCGCTTTTGGCGGGACCAAAGATTTTAAATGTTTATTAATAGATAAACTAAGCTAGTTTAACATTTACTGCATTTAATCCTTTCTTCCCTTGTTCCAGATCAAACGTCACCTCATCATTTTCGGTGATGTTATCATTTAAACCTGATGAATGCACAAAGTACTCTTTGTCTGAATTTGCTTCTTTAATGAATCCGAATCCTTTCGAAGCATTAAAGAATTTTACTGTTCCATTACTCATAATATGATTTTAAATTAATTGGCGCAAATATACACTTAATAATCGGTATATCACATTTATTTTCAATAAATTAATTATTTATTCAAGTTCATTGAATATTTTCGTTTCAGAACCATATTAAAAAAGCCTTCAATTTTATGATTGCTGCCTCAGATCATAAGCCATTAATACATTTCCATGCCTTATAAATAACAACCCATCGGAGATAGCCATATGAGCGATACGAGGCCCGCTTCCTAAAATGACTTTAAATGAACTTGCCAATTCAATGTTATTTCCATTGATTTTAAATAAGAAAACCTTGCCGCTTCTGTCTTCATAGCAGTACAACATATTATCTGCAACAATCAGTGTGCAATAGCTGATTCTATCATAGTGCGACAATACTTTCCCTGTTTTAAAATCAATGCAGAGCAAACATCTTGAATTTCCTGAAATAAATATCTTGTCTTTATACAGTACAGCGCCGCCGATCATATTTGCGCTAACTGTATCCTGCCATTCGACAGTCCGCTTATTCAATTCACTATTCCAGCTGCACATTGTACCACCTTTCTTATATGCGCCGGTATAGTATATCCGGTTATTGTTTACCACAGGTATACTGCCTGAAATTGTCTTATCAGTCCAGATAATTTTACCTGTATTAAAATCAATAATCAGGTCATTCTTTTGCGTCGAAGTAAAAATTGTCTTTTTATTGTTTACAGGAAATAAAACCGGTGAAGTAAATCCCGTCGAATCATGTATGCTTTCAGATGTCCATATTGTTTTGCCGGTTAACCTGTTCAGCGCAACCATCGTAGTATTGTCACCGCAGGGAGTGATTATCATTTTGTCGTCGATAACAAGCGGAGATTCTGCAATTCCATGAGCGGGTGAATTGTACCCTTTGCTACCGAATTTTTCGAAGGCATCCATTCTCCAGTCAATATTTCCGCTTTTACTATCGAAACATGCAATGTCCCCATAAACTGTAATGGCATATACTTTATTCTTATAAACAGCAGGAGTAGAGCGGCTTTGAGGCCAGTCTTTTTCCTGAGATGCCCGACCGAATGCCTTTTGCCATTTTACATTTCCTTTCAGATCCAGGGCAGTCAGAATTTCAACAGAATCTCGTTTCCCTGTAGTATATACCATTTTGTCCTGGATGGCTGTTGAGGAAAAGCCATCACCAACGGCATCTGATGACCATATTAACCTTGGTCCTTCTGCCGGCCAGATTTTCAGTAAGTTAACTTCTTTACTGATGCCATCCCGCATAGGACCACGCCACTGAGGCCATTGAGCAAATGTATTTAACGACGGAGATAAGCATATCAGGATAAGAGCAATCCGGTAAAATGTGGAATTGTGAGTTTTCATAAGATTTCAATTAAAGGTAAGGTAATTTCATATGACACCTGAACAGCGAAAAACCCCCGATAAAATTCACAAAAATTATTATTATGAAAATAGAATTATAAACCAGAACACTATAAGTGTAGAAAATACACTTTATTCTGGAATGGAAACAGGGGTTCACAATGTCAGAACGGATTTGTATTGTCCTTGTTACTTTCCTATACAGAAATTCCTGAAGATATTGCCTAATATCTCATCGGTTGTAATCTCTCCGGATATCTCACCCAGAAAGTGGATTGCCTGGCGGACATCTATGGCAATTAGATCTTCAGGGATCTTTTCATCAAGTCCCGATAGTACTCTCTCAAGGCTCTCTGTTACTTTCGATAACGCCTCGTAGTGTCTTATATTTGTGATTATTATGTTTTCTTCCTGAACCAGATTACTTCCTGCAAGCTCACCAAGCTCTGACTTCAGTTCTTCAATTCCTGAACCTGTTTTTGCTGAAATGAATAACAGCTGTTCATTACTATTAAGGATTGGTTTATCACAAAATTCCTCTCTCTTATTATTTATATCGTTATCAATCTTGTTTACCAGGATAATCAGCTTTCTGTCTAAACTTGTTTGTTGCCTGCGTAAATCTCCCAGAGTCTCATCAAGTGCCGTTAAGCCTTCATTTACATCTGCAACCAGGAGTATGACAGAAGCTTCATTGATCTTCTTATAAGTCCTGTCAATACCCAGGTTTTCCAATATGTCAACCGTCTCCCTTAACCCGGCAGTATCAATAAAGCGATATAATATACCTTCGATTACAACTGTATCCTCAATGTAATCCCTGGTAGTACCCGGAATCTCTGAAACAATAGCTTTTTCATCCTTCAGGAGAAGGTTCAGAAGAGTCGATTTCCCAGTATTGGGCTTTCCCGTAATTACCACTGGAACACCATTTTTAATGACATTACCTAAACTGAACGATGATGTAAGCTCTTTAGTAATTGTAAGGACCTTTAGTACTATCTCCCTGAGCTGATTTTTGTCGGCAAATTTAACATCCTCTTCCCCGAAATCGAGTTCCAGTTCTATAAGTGATGCAAAATGAAGAAGGTCGGCTCTGAGTATGCTTATCTCATCAGAGAATATACCGCGCATCTGGCTGATAGCTATTCTGTGAGCTTTCTCTGATTCTGATGCAATGAGGTCAGCGACGGCTTCTGCCTGCGACAGGTCCATCTTGCCATTCAGGAATGCCCGCTGGGTGAATTCACCAGGCTGTGCAGCAACTGCACCGTTTCTGACAAGAAGTTCAAGTATCTTTTGCTGAATATATCCTGAGGCATGGCACGATATCTCGATGGAATCTTCCCCGGTATAGGAGTGAGGTGCCCTGAAAATGCTTACAAGCACTTCATCAATCACATCATCCGCGGCCCTTATTTCACCATAAACTATTGAATATCCCTTCTGCTCATCCAACCTGATTTTAATATCGGAAGGAAAGAATATCTTTCCGCAAATTGCAACGCTTTGCGGACCACTGATCCTTATAATTGCAATTGCACCGCCTTTTCCCGTAGCCGGAGCACAAATGGTTTCGCCGGTTCTGATCATAAAACCTCTTTGATGCAAATGTAGAAAACTTATATAAACCGGCAACCTTCCTGATTACGATCGGGGACCGACGACATGCATCCGGTTTTATCTTTCCAGATTCTGTATGCTGAAAAAAGAATCATCAATTTTTGGGTTATCTGAGATATTTGTGAAGGTAATTGCTGATTTTCTTCCCGTCAGTACATTGTTTGCAGTCATCTCACGGATTATATACTTGCCCTCAGGCAGAGAATGAATGCTTTTTACTTCAATTATTTTAAACAGCTCATTGTCAAAATTATAGAATTCCATTTTAAGCACCTGGCATTTATCCATGCTGAACCAGGTTATTTTCCTCGAATAACCATATTCATCTGCTATTTCTGAGCTTAACGGTATGCTCTCTATTACCCACTGGTTATCTTTTCCGGATAATCCGGTATGTTTGTTTGTAAAATCGGAGAGAGACGGAGAACTCATATCGGCATTTGAAAATTCTGAGCTCATGAAGTTCTTGCCCTTTTCAGATGATACGATCCGACGCGTTTTTTTCAAAGCCGGAAGGTAAATCCACATCTCATCTGCCGAGCTTTTATTGTCATATATCAGCATTGCCGTACCTCTCACATCTGCCGGATCGAGGAATTTGATGAATCTCTTTTCCACTCCTTCAGGAAAGCTTTTGGAAGTCATGGAAATAGTCCTGTTCCGTACCGACCCGTTTTTCTCTGTAATCGAAAGACTTATGGTAGCACTCAGGGAACTTGTCATTGTGAGTTCCCGGCTTTTATTCATAATCTGACCTGCGTCCTCTTGCTGGGCCGAAACCTGCAAAAGCGGCAGCAGGAACATCAATAGCACCATTCCTTTTTTCATATTTTCTCTTTTTAGATTTGCTCATATCATGTTCAACAAAACCGGGTCTGAACCACAGGATAATAGCCGGTATCAGAACTATAGCACCTATCAGGCATGAACCAATTGAAATTATGACCAGGTAACCAAAAAACCGTATTGATGTAAAGCCTGAAAACATTAAAGCTGAAAATCCTGCCATTACGCTGAATGCGTTGATCAGTATGCTCCGGCCTATAGTTCCGAGTGAAGCCCTGGTCGATTCTTCGTAAGATAGTCCTTTCCTCATGTGAAGATTAAAACACCATATATACTGAATTGTAAAATCAACGCCAACTCCGATCATTATCGACGAAAGAAGGGCAGTTGCACTGTCAAGGGCGATACCTGCATATCCCATGAAACCGAAAAGAACCAGGATTGATGCTGCAAGCGGTATTGAACCAATCAAACCACCCTTGAATGACCTGAATATGATGGTAAGCAGAATAGCGACTGTAATAAGTGCAAAGAGGAGAGAAGATATCTGTCCGCGGATTATCGATCTGGCAAAATCAGCCATTATTATCGCATATCCTCCCACAGTAATTTTGGCAGGTATCTGAGCAGCAAGCTCTAAAATCCGGTTTCGTAAATCTGTTATTATGCCCTTTTCAGGATCAGAAAGCCTGATCAGTATATGAGCCTTGTTGTTTTCAGGGTTCATAAGCTGCTTAAAGTCGGCCGGATCGCCGCTCATATTGTAAAGCTCAAACATCTGGGCAATTCCTTCAGTAGTACCGGGGATCCGGTCATAACCTTCTTCTCCGGGGACAAAAAGTGCTTTGCTCATCTCCCTGACTGCCTGAGATATTGAGAATACCTGACCAACACCTTTCATTTTTTCAACCTGCAGGGTAAGGTTATCTATTCCGTTCATAATTGCCGGGTCTTTAATATCGCCGGAAATCATTACAGATATTGTCTGAGAACCTCCGAACTTTCTGTTTATCAGGTCTGAAGCCTGCTTCACCGGATTATTCTTCGGGAAGTAGTTTTCCTGATTGGTTTCGGTTTTGAGCAGAAATATGCCTGAGGATAATATTAATGTCATTAGGGAAGAAATGATTATTACCCGGCCGGGATGCCTGATTATTATTCCGGAGAGAAAATCAGTCAGCCTTGCGAAAGTCCAGGAATCAGCTTTGCCTTTTTTCCCGGTTGTATACCCTTTTTTGCGCATGAATATCAGAGCAGGAATAAAGAGAAGACTCATAAGCAGGGCAGCAGTAACTCCTGTTGCAGCCAAAACACCGACCTGCCTGGCAGGTATTATTGAATGAGTCAGCAACCCCAGGATACCTGCAATGGTTGTCAGTCCGCTGAATAGTATAGGCATGTTCAGCGACCCTGTAAGCTCAGAGATTATCTGGTCCCGTGAAAGGTTCCCATCCCTGAGGCTTATTTCCTGGAAACGTGCGATAAGGTAAATCCCATAGTTATTGGCCACTGCGATAAGTATCACAGGAACAAGAAGTGTGATTATTGACATTTTCCATCCGAGCAACGGTATCAAACCCATGCTTATGCCGGTTGAAAGCAGGACAACTGTAAAAGGCATCATAACACTCTTCCACTCGCCAAGTGTAAGTTTGAGAACCAGGAGCATGATTAACAGGGCCAGCGGGACAAGGATTACAGCATCTTTGCGGACATCCTTCATTATATGCTGTCTGATATATGGAAGTCCACCCTTCAACACACTGGCTTTTCCCGGATGAGCGGCAATTGCAGAATCAATATTGTGAAGCGTGGCACGCTCATTCCCCGGATTGTTGATTGTCGCTGTGATCGCAGCTGCAGACATGTCGGAGGAGACAACAATATCGCGTGCAAATCTGTTTTTTATTATATCCTTTTTCAGAGCAGATATAGCTGCACTGTCAGATGGGATCCTTTTTATCATAGGATCAACTTTCATCATGCCTTCCGAACTGATGATGCTCTTCACTGTGAATGGCGATATCCTGCTGGCAACATCACTCATGGTTGAGATATCCCTGTCAATCTCCTTGATCTGCTTAAGGTTATCAGGAGTGATTATAGACGAGTCCCTGAAAAGCAACATCACCATATCCTGGACTCCGAACTCTTTTTCGATCTTGTCTGTCTCGATCCTGGAGTTCATGCCGGAAGGAATATAATTCCTGATCTCAGGGTCAGTTTTCGAAAACGGTATAAGACATGCGAAAGAGATACCTGCAAGGAGACAGGATATTACTATATACCAGCGGTATTTAATTATAAACTGTGTCATTGTTTTAAAAATCAACTCTTATTCCGATCCTGATGCAATTCATGAATTCATCTACTATATCATAGAGAGAGCCTTTAGTGCCGGAATAGAAATCAGCGCCTGCACTTATTGTAACTCCGTCAGACGGCTTGTATCTTAATTCAGGCATCACAAGGAGGTCCCTGGTTGTGAAATTATAGAGTGTAAAAACTGAGGCAGTAAGCTTGCCGTACAACAGATCCGTTTCTACTCTGAAAGCAGCTGAATGATAAGATCTTTTAAGCTGGTAATTATACAGCCTGTTAAATGCGCTTACTTCCTGGCGNNACGAAACCCGGAATGACTTTGCCCGAATATTCACCTGTGAAGCGCCAGTTACCTGAACTCCAGTCGAATCCGGTAACCCAGCTTATTTCCCGGCATGGAACATCTTCATATATTTTGAATGATTTATATGGCAAAGTATATGCAGCTTCACCTCTTAATCCGAAGCTGCCAATGTTTGTCTCGAAATCAAGTCCGATATTTCTTATCTTGTACGGTCTCATAGAAAGTTCTGTATATGGTACCGGCAGAGGGCCGGAGAGATCAAGGTTGAATCCTGTAAGGGCTGTCCCGGGCATTGGGTTATAACCATCAAACCACGAAAGGCTCATGTCAATCCCTTCCAGATGCAGATCAGTTTTAAGACCATAACTGAACATTTTCGGTCCGGTAACAAGCGAATCTATCTGATTAATCTTTACATAGGATGGCAGGGAGAGAGGCTTGACAATCATAACCGAGGACCTGTATAATGGTATTGCCACGGCTTCAAATGTTATTTTTGAAGAAGGATAAAACCTGCCGCTGAGAAGCAGGTTGCCGAGATCCATATCCTCCGGATCCGGAGAGCGATAGACAAGGTTTTTAGGAGTAAGCCTGGAAGTTGGATTTGTAAAATCAGCGCGGCCCCATTTCAGAATTTTCTGGCCGGCAGTCATATCCCAGCGCCTGCCATTAATTTTTACGTATGCTTCCCTTATCTCAAACCTGTTTACCTGATCAAAAAACTCTGTTCCATATCGGAATCTAAGGTCGGCAAAGGCCTTATAATTCAATCCATCTCCTGTTTCAACCTTCAATCCAAAATCAGTGAATGCACTGGATATGAATGGATTATCATTATTATTGATATTACCATAAAATCCTGCCCGGGTAAAACCATAAATTGTTGTCTTTTCAGTTTTTGCGGAATCGACCTGGCCAAAGAGGCATGATGAAAATATGAAAAAGAGTCCGGAGAGTTTTAATAGCTTTGTATTCATCAGGAACTTTTCCCGCAAATTAACATCACCGGTGATCAACTATCGTCTCATCCGCTATTCCCGAACCTTAAAAACTAAATNNTTTTAAAGATGGAGTTAAATGTGGTTTTTGAATTAAAACCTGAATCGTAGGCAATGGCAAGGATAGTGAATTTATCGTTTTCAGGATTCCCAAACCTTGAAATAACATCTTTGACCCTGTATTCATTTATGAATGTAAAGAAGTTCTTCCCATGCTTTTCATTGAGCACCTGAGTAATGTGATGACGCTGGATCCCCGTCATCTCTGACAGATCCTGTATGTTCAGATCCCGGTCGAGGTATGGCTTTTTCTCCTCCATAAACCTTATTAGCTTTTCAAGATATAACTTTGCCTGCTCATCCTTCAGCCCGCTTTTAATATATTTTTCACTCTCTCTTTTTTCCTCATAATTTAGTTTTCCTTCCTCACCGAAAATCACAGGCTGTTTTATGACATAGAAACTGTAAATGAAAGANNATAGAAGCTTATAGATAATATTTTCAGCCAGTTGAGCGTGATAACACCTGATGTGAAAGAGATCATGTTTTTAAGCTTATCCTGATGTTTCCGGATTTCAATGAATGACAATATGCTGTAGACTGATACTGAAAGGAAGAATGTGGAGCTATAAACAATTCTTAATGAAATAAATCTGTCAGGAGTGAAAAAGTTCCTAAGGTCTTTAAGAAGCGGAACTGTACGAAAAACTACCGATACCACAAAAAAGACCAGAAAAGGAATAAAATGGATAAGCTCAATGCGGTTGAATTTCCTTCCGGGGTTTGTCATGTATTTTACGTATAGGAAAAGGAGAGGGCCATAGGTGAAAGCTACAAACGGGAACGCATACATTTCGATGACCCTGGAGTTAAGAAGGGCAAATATCAGTTCTATGCATATCAGGAAAAGCCAGGCAGCCATAAGCCTGTTGGCTGTTGCATAGGGTTTCTTTGTAGAGATGAGCAATCCCGCAAAGAATGATTGTGAGATGCCTATGTACAATACAGGATCAATATTCACCATAGACAAATATTTTATAATCAAATATAATGAAAACCTGCTGATATTTAGGTATTTTTGAATTCCGGCATGCGTCAGGTTATGTGCTGCCGGTACAATCGGATTGTTAATTAATTAACAATAAACATTAGCTTCATGAGTATCTTACTGAACAGAGATTCAAGAGTTTTAGTCCAGGGTTTTACAGGAAGCGAAGGCACCTTCCATGCTACCCAGATGATTGAGTACGGGACAAAGGTTGTCGGCGGCATTACACCAGGAAAGGGTGGTCAGCAACATCTTGGATTACCAGTGTTCAATTTTGTCAGGGATGCAGTCAATAGTACCTCTGCTGATGTCTCGGTTATATTCGTTCCTCCGCCATTTGCTGCCGATGCAATTATGGAAGCTGCCAACGCCGGGATAAAGCTTATCGTTGCAATCACTGAAGGAATACCTGTTGCAGATATGGTAAAGGTGAAAGAGTACCTTAAGGCATACGACTGCCGCCTTATCGGGCCCAACTGTCCCGGGATCATCACTCCTGGTGAAGCAAAAGTTGGAATCATGCCGGGATTCATTCATAAGAAAGGAAGTGTGGGGATAATATCCAGGTCGGGTACTCTTACCTATGAAGCCGTTGACCAGGTAACAAAACTTGGCATGGGGCAATCGACGTGCATAGGAATAGGAGGGGATCCGGTAATCGGAACAACAACTCTGGATGCTGTGAAGCTAATGATGGAGGATAAGGATACCGAAGCTATCATAATTATCGGTGAGATCGGAGGCAACATGGAAAGTGAAGCCGCTGAGTGGATCAAAAAACATGGCACCAAGCCGGTAATTGGTTTTATTGCAGGGCAGACAGCACCGAAAGGAAGAAGAATGGGACATGCGGGTGCGATAATCGGAGGAAAAAATGATACCGCGGCTGCAAAGATGGCAATAATGAAAGAGTGCGGAATTCATGTCGTTGAATCTCCTGCTGATATCGGCAACACGGTAGCAGAGGTATTAAAAAAGTAAGCAACTATCTCTTTAATATATAGTTCAATACCATGGCCTTACACCATTGTACCGTCGTACCATTGTACCGTTGTGCCTTTTCTTTTATATTTGCACAAAATTAATTTTGATAACTATGGGACTTCTTAAAGGTAAAACTGCTCTGATAACCGGGGCTTCTAGAGGAATAGGGAAAGCAATAGCACTATTATTTGCCCGTGAAGGCGCCGATATAGCAATCACTAATATTGCTGATGACGATGAGTTCAGAAATGCAATAAAGGAAATTGAGGCCTGTGACGTGAAGGTAAAGGGATATGTTTCAAATGCCTCGAAATATGATGATTCCCAGAATGTGATCATGAAAATAGCAGAGGATTTCACAAGGCTGGATATACTTGTAAATAATGCAGGGATCACAAGAGATACCCTGCTCATGCGAATGAGTGAGGATCAGTGGGATACGGTAATAGCAGTTAACCTTAAATCAGTGTTCAATCTTACAAAGGCTGTTATTCCGGTGATGCTTAAGCAGAAAAGCGGTTCAATAATTAATATGAGCTCCGTTGTCGGGGTTTCCGGAAATGCAGGACAGAGCAACTATTCAGCTTCAAAAGCGGGGATCATCGGATTCACAAAAAGTGTCGCAAAAGAGGTAGGCTCAAGGAATATCAGGTGCAATGCCATTGCTCCGGGGTTTATTATTAGTGAAATGACAGAAAAACTTCCTGCTGAAGTGAAAACGGAGTGGATTAATAAAATTCCTCTCCGGCGTGGCGGAACCCCAGAGGATGTGGCAAATACAGCACTTTACCTTGCATCGGAACTATCTTCTTATGTAAGCGGACAAATAATTCATGTTTGCGGTGGTATGTTAACTTAAAAATATTTATTATATTTACAGCTTCGCAGGGTGTCTATCCTTTTAGCACGAGGAAATGCAGCGAGACATATTTATTCCACACTTATTTTAAACAGACACCCTGCTTCTTTTTTTTATCCCCTTATTATTATGCACAACACCATATTCTACCTTATCATTATAATTCCTGTTGCAGGATACCTGGTTGAACAGTACCTCGAATACCTTAACGGGAAGATGTGGTCAGATACCATTCCTGGTAAGCTGAAGGGCATATGCGGAGAGGAGGAGTACAGAAAATCACAGCTTTACGATAAGGATAATAAAAGACTCTCATTCTGTTCTTCTACCTTCAACCTGGCGATAATGCTTGCAATGATTGTTGCCGGAGGCTTCTCTTTTGCCGATAACATTGCCAGAGGTTTCAGCATGAATCTTGTCATCGTTTCCCTTGTGTTCTTCGGAATTATCGGATTTGTTTCCGATATTATAAATATCCCTTTCAGCCTGTACGAAACCTTTGTAATTGAAAAGAGGTACGGATTCAACACAATGACATTGAGAACATTTATCACTGACCATATAAAGTCGTTGTTTATTGCCCTGCTGGTAGGTATTCCAGTGCTGGGGCTTATTACCTGGTTCTATTATAAAGCCGGACATCATTTCTGGCTTTATGCATGGGGATTAATTACTCTCTTCTCCATTTTCATGAATTTCTTCTATTCCGAACTGATAGTTCCTTTATTTAATAAGCAAATACCTCTTGAGCCCGGATCATTAAGAGATAAAATTGAAGAATTTGCAACCAGAACAGGCTTCAGGCTCAGGAATATCTATGTAATTGACGGATCTAAAAGAAGTACAAAGAGCAATGCCTATTTCTCAGGGTTCGGCTCTAAAAAGAGAATCGTTCTGTACGACACTCTCCTGAAGGAAATGACTGAAGAAGAGATTGTTGCCGTACTTGCACATGAAATCGGGCATTATAAGAAAAAACATGTTCAGCTTTCGCTTCTGTTTTCCTTCATCCTTACGGGTTTTATGCTATTCCTGTTCTCTGTCGTTGTCGATCATCCTGAATTATCCCAGGCGCTTGGTACTGAAAAATCAAGCTTCCATCTCGGTTTGATCGTATTTGGCATACTTTACAGCCCGCTATCACTCATTATCGGCCTGGTTACCAATTATATCTCAAGAAGAAATGAATTTGCTGCCGACAGGTTCGCAAAGGATAATTATAAGCCCGAAATGCTGGCAGGTGCACTTAAGAAGTTATCTGTAAAGAACCTTTCAAATATGCTTCCGCACAGCGTATATGTCTTTTTCCATTATTCACATCCTCCTTTATTGAAGAGGCTGGAGAAATTGGAATGAATTTTTTTATATTTGCGGCGATTTCTGCCTCCTTAGCTCAGTTGGTAGAGCAGCTCATTCGTAATGAGCAGGTCGTGGGTTCGAGTCCCATTGGAGGCTCTATATAATAGGGCAATATTATTGTAAATCAATGATTTATTGCTTTTCAAATTGCCCACATTCCCAATATTTTACCAACGAGATCCGGAGCTCATTAAAAAATGAGGTTCTNNACGAAGTCCTGGTTTCTGACATGATGAGGCAACATCACATTCAAACGTCATACTTTATATAATAACTGAAGTGTCAAAATAAATTTGACTTCGGTCCTTTTCTGTCGTAATTTTAATAAATAAACCACTAACCAATTTTCAATTAACAACTAAATCCTGTGACAATGAAAAAAACCGTTTTTTTAAGTCTGATTATTGCATTAATAATTGGAGGCTGCACACAACAAGTAAGTA
>PMBC01000004.1:0-2276 GCA_003152835.1 Bacteroidales bacterium
CATAAGTCTAAGGTCTGCAACATAAATCGCAACCCTCTCGATTGATTACTACGAGTCTGCTACTCGCGACGGGTCACTGGCTTTTCCAATATGGGAATGATCAGTTTAAAATAATATATTTGTATTACAACTATTTATGATATGAAAACGAATCAAAAAATAGCAGTTTTCGTACTATCAATAGCTCTTAATCTGATTATAATCATTAGCCCTGTTCAATCTAATCAAACTTACGCAATTCTTGAAAAATCCGTGTTTCTATTGCCCAAAGGAATAAGCAGGTTTGTACAGGAAAAACAAAAATACCATTATGTCGGTATAGAAAAATGTGCTTCGGTCTGTCATAATAAAGAAGAAATGGGTTTCCAATTTAATATTATGAAAAATGGTCCCCATTCACAAGCTTTTAAAATTCTTGCTTCAAAAAGGGCTTTGCATTATGCAAAAAATGCCAATGCAAAAGTGGATCCTCAGGAAAGTACAATCTGTTTAAAATGTCATGTAACAGGAGGAGGTCTTGACTCCTCTTTCTTTACAGCTACCTATAAAAAAGATGATGGAGTAACTTGCGAAGCCTGCCACAAGGGAGCATACATAACAAAAACTTTCCTTCCAACAGAAACAGACTGCTTAACATGCCATAACGATTCAGTTCATAAAATATCCAAATTTGACTTCAAGGATAAATCTAAAAAAATAGCCCATCCAAGACCAAAAGGTGAACTGAAGAAAATCTGATGTGTTAATTTAATCGGGGTACTTAAAAATCATCATTCTATCTGGATAAGTGTAAAATCCAACCTTCTTTGACCACTTCAAAATCCGGTCTGACTACAATTAACATACATAACTTAACAATAAGTATTTATCTCTGGCTTTGGGTGGTCAATAAATTCCGGCTCAAGATGGTGAAGGTCAACGGTTCTTCAACTATAGTGTCTGTTTGGTTCAAGATTTTCTGATTAATTAGGTTTTATATTAATTTTATATCATAACATTTTACTATGGAAAATATTGTGGGATTTTTCACACCAATTTTGATTTGTGCAATAATATTTGCTTTAAATGCCTTATTGCCCGGCAGATGGGTTACCGGATATGTAATTAAACCAAACTCTGCAGAAAAGATGAGATACCATCTTAATGGTTTTACTGTGTTTTTCATTTTATTTTTAATATGGTTTTTATTTGGATATTTTGACATAGTCCCCTTTGATTATCTGTACAATCATAGATGGTATGGGTTGGCAGGAGCATTTATACTTGGTATCGTTTTTACCATGGGTGTTGTACTACCTTATGCCCCTGTACGAAAGTCATTTCTTACAGATCTTTTTCTGGGCAGAATAGAAAACCTTCAACTTTGGGGTGGTAGAGTAGATGCAAAAATGTGGTTGTATCTGACAGGTGCGACTATGTTAGGACTTAATGCACTAAGCTTCACGGCTCACCATTATATTTTATTTGGAGATCAGGCTTCAACAGGAATTTTAATATCCACTGTATTAATTATTTACTTCGTTCTTGATTATCTAATTTTCGAAGAAGTCCATCTTTATACTTATGATTTATTTGCAGAAAGAATTGGATTCAAGTTAGGTTGGGGATGTATAGTCTTTTACCCATACTTTTATTCTATCTTTTTATGGGCTACTGTAGATTTACCTGATCCTCAGACTCCTGTCTGGTTATTAGCAATATATGTTCTTATTTTCTTTGTCGGGTGGATTTTAGCCCGTGGTGCCAATATGCAGAAGTATTTTTTTAAAAGAAATCCCGAGAGAGTATTTCTGGGGATAGTTCCTGAAGTGATTACGGATGGCAATAAAACCCTGCTGGTAAATGGATTCTGGGGAATCAGCAGGCATATAAATTATTTAGGTGAAATATTAATGGCCACAGGCATCATCCTCTGTACGGGGTATCCTACATTAATCTGGCCCTGGTTATATCCGTTATACTATGTTGTTTTGTTATTTTTGCGTCAGAGAGATGACGATAAAAGATGTTCACTCAAATACGGAGAACTATGGAAAACTTATGTTAAAAAAGTTTCTTACCGGATAATTCCTTATATCTATTAAAACATGAACTTGTTGAAAGAGATTTAGAATTTATAACCGGTACATTTTCCGGGTATTATCTCCCATTATATTAATAGCCATCTTTCGAGGCAGTATCTTTTGCATAATAAATGATGCTATTCTGTTTCCTCTGCCTGTGATGTAAGAAGGTTGTTTGCCTAACTTCTTAAAACATTCATCCGCCACTTCTTC
>PMBC01000004.1:2369-3429 GCA_003152835.1 Bacteroidales bacterium
AATAGATCATGTTTAGAGGAGTTATCATATTTACCTGAACTGCCTGAGAGTGGTTCTCTAATGAATTTCTAATAAACGGACCAATATATGATAGCGCAGCATTGTATACCAGCAAACTTATTTCCCGGCCATTCAATTCTTCCTGTATTTGCCGGGTAGCATTAATGCTTCCAAGGTTGCATTGTATACATATTACATCTACTTTGTATTTATTTTCTAATAAATCAGCTAATTGCTGTAAGGGCTTAAGACGACGGGCAATAAGAACAAGGTCCATGCCTTCTGCTGCCAGACAAGTTGCAAAAGCAGCTCCAATTCCTTCTGATGCGCCAGCTACTAAAGCTGTACTGCCATATTTGTGTTTTAATTTCATCTCCGAAAATACATTAATTATCAATAAACCAAGGTTCACATGCACGATTTTCAATCAGTGAGGGTAAATTTTATTCCGGCCAACTTTGGTCAGAACCAATAGTATTTTTAGTAACTGATTTAAATAAAAAATTTGAGAAATGATAGGAATTTAATAACTTTATAGTTTACATGGAACTTTAGAGGGAAATACACCTTATGAACGATTAAAATGCACATTAAAATCTGCATAAAAAGGTCCACTTAAAGTTGAAGTATCAAAGTACTATTTTATCCTTAATACTATAATAAATAGTGCTGGTTTCATATAGTCTTAAATTATTTGGACATCATTCTCTCAGACAGTATCTGGTGATTTCATTCTTCTGTTTTGCAGGAATTGTTCATTTACATGCACAACCGCTATATTCAAGATTTAGTCACCTCACTGTCGGTGATGGTTTATCGAGTAACCGTACACGGTGTATTTACAGAGATAGTAAAGATTATCTTTGGATAGGCACTGAGGAGGGACTGGATAAATACAATAGTTATGAGATTAAAAAATACGTTTTTCATGAAAATCAGCCCGGTTCGATCAGCGGTAATATCATAACCTGTATCTATGAAGACCGGGAAAGAAATCTATGGTTTGGTACAATTAATGGTTTAAATTTATATGATCCTGTTAAGGATAATTTTATAGTGT
>PMBC01000167.1:0-16179 GCA_003152835.1 Bacteroidales bacterium
GGAATATGCATGATGACAGGATCATTAATGACATCACTCAAGCCATGCAGGAGAACAAACCGTTGTTTGCTGCTGAGTTACAGTGCGGCTCCCGTGAATATAATGTGGTAACGAATCCGCGTGAGATGGAACTTTTTTACAAAGCAAGCATTGCCAATGGTCTGACCGGCTGGAACTATTATATGTTTTCGCAGGGGCGTAACCCGAGACGTAAAGGTCATTCCGGAGAAAACTTTTACTGGTTTACTCCTCTAACACCGGAAGGTGAGCGAACCAGCGCTTTCCCCCTGGTCAGAAGAATGAGCAAAGTTGTTAAAACTTCCGAAAGATTAATCGTTAATGCCAGGCGTAAAGCTGAAGTATGCGTCCTTTTCTATCCTCCCTATTATGCAACCGAGCTGGAAAGACCTTGCGGCTCTGCATGTGAACTTCAATTCACACCTTCTGCAATCCGCAGACCAGCCTGGTTCGATGGATTGCTTAAAGTGCTTCAGGTGCTGAATATAGATTATGATATGACTGATCTGAGCAAGGTTTCTGCGGAAACATTGAGTAAATATAAGCAGGTATGGGCATTCACCACTGATGAGATGAATGCCCGGGATCAGCAGACTATCGTCGATTATACGAGGGCCGGTGGCAATACTGTTATTTTCCCGTTTCTGCCGGACCGGGAAATGTCACAGATACCATGTACAATTATCCGGGATGCTCTTGCAATTTCGCCCTCCGGAAAAGAAGTCATTAATTCACCATTGATCGATATATATGATCTGAAAGATATCAAATGCTCCAATCCGCAGATCACCTATTCTGAAGGATCGCTCTCCGGTGCAGAAATCATTGCCCGCACCATTCATGGTACTGCATGCGGATTCACCAAGGTCCTGGGACGCGGGTCCATGATCCACCTTGGAACATGGATTGGATTCGACACCGAGGGGCATAAACTGGTCTATGAAGCAATTCTGAAGAGATCAGGCGCAAAGCTCCGGTGCGCATCAGCCAACAATGAAAATATTGTGGTAAGGGAACGTTTTACAAGTGATAAAAAAGCCATTCTTTTCGTAGCAAATTACTACAACCAAGAACAGACAGGCAAGGCGTCGTATACTCACCCTGAAACCGGTGAAGCTATCACAATTCCTTATTCACAGGCTGAGATACTATGGCCGGCATTGTACAGCGTATTGACACCGGTGTGCCTGGAAGTTTCTGACGGATTAGATATCCTCCACAGTACATCTGACATTCTCCATGTTTCAGAGATTGATTTTCAGCTTGAGATCACTCTGTTCGGAAATCGTGATCTTATCGGTGAGATTGTCTTTGAAGGAAAGAATGCCAGGAGAATCAAATCTGCAACAATTTCTGGTGGAACTGTCAAAATTGTCCATGATGATAAACGTACAGCATTAACTTACAATCACGAACACAGGAAAGAATTTATTATTGGTATTAAAATAAACTAAATGAAAATAAAGAATACCCCGGGACTTTCCTTTGAATTTCTTGAAAATGGCTCGTTAAAAAATATTGATGTTGATTCAATCAGAATAAGTCTCAAACCTGCAACACCTTATTCAAAATCAGGAGCAAACATCTGGTTAAGGAAAAGAACCACTCCTTTCGAATATAAAGCTCTTTTGGGTCCGGAAAGTGATAGCAGCTTCAGAGTCAGTGAGAATGCATTTATTGCCAAAGGCAGCTGGTCCGGCCTTGATTATGCATGTGTATTGCAGCTTTCAAAAAAAAGTCTGAGCTGGCAGTGGAGTATTGATATTAAGAATATGTCCGACGATATTGTTGAACTCGATTTGATTTATGTACAGGATGTCGGACTAAAGCCGGTGACTACCGGATTAATCAACGAATATTATGTAAGCCAGTATCTTGAACGACGTATTCTTGATGATATAAACTTTGGCGCTATCGTGTGCTGCCGGCAAAACATGAAAGAATCCTCGGGCAATGCATGGTTAATGATTGCATGCAAAAACAGAGGAATGTCAGCAAGCACTGATGGTATGCAGTTTTATGGTAAAACATTCCGTGAAACAGGGGTTCCGGAAGGTCTTCTTGAAGACAGTCTGGGAGGCGAATATTCCGGAGAATCATCTGTTGTTGCCTTGCAGGAAAAACCTTTTATTCTATCTGGAAAGGATAATCATAGAAGTGTTTTTGTTGCGACATACTTACCGGACCATCCCAAGGCAACTTCAGATGAAGATCTAATACGATTGTCTGATCTTATACCTGAATTCGGCGATGAAGTTTCGTCTCAGGAACCGCTTGAGTTGTTTGCTCCGGAAAAAAATTTATTCAATACATCCCGGTTTTTACCGGTTGATAATCTCAGTGAACAGGAGCTTAACAGTTTTTTTGATTCAGAGAAGCGTCATTGCGAAGTAGAAAATGGTCAGTTGTTGTCATTCTTCTGCAAACAGAACAACCATGTTGTGTTACGCGCAAAAGAAAGAATAGTTGACCGACCGCATGCGCACATAATGCAAGCTGAAGCAGGATATGCACCCGATGAAAATATCGTGTCAACGACCTCATTTGCATATGGCGTCTTCAATTCACATCTGACCCAGGGAAATACTAATTTCAATGTTTTGCTTTCAATTTGTTCCAGCCCGTTTAATCTTGAACCGGAAACAGGGCAACGAATCTTTGTCAACATTGATGGCCTGCAATATTTGCTTGGGGTTCCCTCTGCTTTTGAGATCGGCTTAAACCATTGCCGGTGGATATATAAATATGGCGATCATTGCTTTCAGGTTCGTAGCTGGACATCAAAAGAAGCACCGCAGGTCAATATGGACTTTAAAGTGATCAGCGGCAAGAATGTTAGATTGTTAATTACCCATCATTTTGATAATACCAATGGCTGGAATATTGTCCCGGGAAGCACAACCGGCGAATATGTGGCTAAACCAAAATCAGATAGTATGATTGCCGGTAAATTTCCACGGGCTCAATTCAGGATAATAGTTAATAGCATCAATGCTGATTACAAAGCTTGCGGGGATGAAGTATTATATATCAATAAAAAAAGTCAGGGAAACTCTTTGTTTGTCCTTGATGTTCAGGAAACATCTGATTTTTGTTTGAGTTTTATAGGTGAAGTGTGTACTGCCACCAAAACTGAAAGAATTGAAGATGCAGATAATCAGTGGCTTTCAGATTGTCAGGATGCCCAGTCAGTCTGGCAGGACTTGTGCTTAAACCTGTCTCTGAAAGGAGATCATGGAGACATTGCGGCCATTCGGGAAATCATGCCATGGTATGGTATGAATGCACTTACCCATTATTTAACACCTTATGGGCTGGAACAATTCAGCGGGGCTGCCTGGGGTACACGGGATATATCTCAGGGACCGTTCGATTTACTGTTGTGCATGGAAAAATATAAGGAAGCCAGACAAATATTGCGCATAATTTTCTCGAATCAGAATCCGGATGGTGGATGGCCACAATGGTGGATGTTCGACAGTTACTCAAATATCAGGGCTGACAGCTCTCATGGAGATGTGTATTACTGGTGTATTATTGCTCTCGGCAACTATATCAAAGTTACCGGGGATCTGAAAATCCTCGATGAGATGTTACCATTCTATCATGAAAAAGGTGGCTCCAATTCTGAAAAAAAGAGACTTAGCGACCACATTGACAGGCTTATTAAAATGGTAGTTGATTCGTTTATCCCTGGCACTGCGCTTGTACCCTTTAACGGAGGTGACTGGAATGATTCCCTGCAACCTGTAAGCAGGGAATTAGCGCAACATATGATTTCAAGTTGGACGGTTGAAATGAATTATCAGGCCTTTATGCAATATCAGGTAGTCTTTGAGCTTACCGGTAATAAAAGAAAAGCAAGGGAACTGAAAAAGATCTGTGAAAGGATCAAAACAGATTTCAATAAATATCTGGTAAAGGATGGAGTAGTTGCAGGGTATGGTCTGTTGGAGGAAGACAGGAGTATGAGCGTACTTCTTCATCCGTGTGATAATAAAACCGGTATCCGGTACAGCATCTTACCGATGAATCGCGGCATTATCAGTGAAATGTTTTCAAAAGAACAAGCTGATCTCCACCAGGACATTATTGAACAGCACCTGAAAGGACCTGATGGCGCCCGTTTGATGGACCGTCCCCTTAAATATAAAGGCGGCATTCAAACTCTTTTNNAAGGCAGATGCTTTTCTGAAAGCGCTTCGGCAGGCAATTCCGATTGCATACAGGGATATTGTGCCCTGTGGAGATTTTCGCCAGTCAAATTGCTATTATAGCAGCTCAGATGTCATATTCAGTAATCGTTATGAAGCTGATAAACTCTATGATGAGGTAATAATGGGTAATATCACTCTTAAAGGCGGATGGAGGGTCTATTCGAGCGGACCAGGCATTTATATCGGACTGATTGTTTCACGATTGCTTGGCTTGCGGCGCGAATTCGGAAATATCATTATTGACCCTGTAATTCCGCATTCTTTGGATGGTTTATCTGCTTCAATTGATTTTATGGGTCATTCCATGACATTAAAATATGCATTAAGAGAAAGTAGTCTTAGCCCCAAAGCTATTTCCATAAACGGCAAAGATGTTAAGTTCACTTATGAGAACAACAAATATCGCCAGGGTGGAGCAGTAATTCAGGGTGATCAATTCTTAACCATGTTGAACCTGCAGGATAATATTATTGAAATACAATTGTAGTATTTTCCGGATTTTACATTCATCAGCCTTCAGAAGTCAAAAACTAAATTATTCCACTTTATTAATTATTTTTACTTTTGTGTTTTGATAAAGTGAGGTAATACTGAGCCCTTATGGCAGAAATTGCCAAAATAAAATCTCTGAAAGTCCTGTTCCTTTTATTTTTTATTATCTGGATTTCATCAATTATACCTCTGGTTCTTGAAGGACAGCAAAATGAGATCCGGAGTTTCATTCCCAGCAATATACCGGTTGACAACCAGAACTGGAAGATTTATCAGAATCCGGTAAACGGATTTATCTATTTTGCAAACTCAGCAGGGCTTCTGGAATACAATGGCATCAGTTCCAAAACTTACCATATGCCCTTCAGGCAGGCGATCAGGTCGGTTTATATTAATGCAGCTGGAACAATTTTTACAGGTTCTTTTGAAGATTTTGGATTCTGGGTCAGCGAACCGGGAAAAGGTCTGGTTTATCATTCTCTTACTACGGATATCAACATTCGCAAAAATGATGAGATATGGAATATATTTGAAAATGAGGGAACTCTCTATTTTCAATCATTCACAACTATTTACAAATTTGATCCAACAGGGGTGATTCCGGTTAAAAGCCCCTCTACCATGCTTTTTATGTTCAGGGCCGGGGAAAAGTTTATTGTACAATCTCTTGGCCTCGGACTTTTCTGGTTTGATGGTTCAGATTTCCGTTTTATCGGTAACAGTGAAATGTTTGGTTCAGTTAAAGTCCTTGCAATTGTTCCAAGAGAACATGGAGTTTTCTGGATTTGTACTGCAAATAACGGCATTTTCATCTTTGACGGCAGATCGTTTATACCCCAGAAAAATGAGATCTCGGATTTTCTTAAAGCTGAGACCTGCAATGCCGGGCTTGCCATCAATGATTCCCTGCTTGTTTTCGGTACAATCCTTAATGGAATCGTATTCTGTGATAATAATGGTGATATCATTAGAACTTACAACCATTATAATGGGCTGAATAACAATACAGTACTTTCGCTTTACAAAGACTCAGGCAACGGATTATGGGCAGGACTTGATGACGGTGTCAATTTCATAAATCTTTCTTCGCCTGTTACATTATATTCCAATATCACAGGAACTCTGGGTACCATCTACACTGTGATAAGAAAAAACAACAATCTTTTTCTGGGCACAAATCATGGTCTTTTTGTTACTGACATTAAAATCAGCAAAGACGACTATAGCTTTCCAAACCTCCGGTTTATTCCTAATACACAGGGACAGGTGTGGAAGCTTGCTGAATTCGACGGCCAGATTTTATGCGGTCACAATGAAGGTACATATTTGCTTGATGGAGGAATCTTTAACCGAATTTCAGAAGTGACAGGAGGATGGTCACTGAAACAGTATAATAATTTCCTTCTTGAGGGTACCTATACCGGAATTGTAGTATTCGAAAAGGGTCCTGACGGAAAGTGGAGTTTCAGGAACAGGATAAACGGATATGCCGATCCTACAAGATATATCGAGATTGATTACCTGGGTTATGTATGGGCAATACATCCCCAGAAGGGTATCTGCAGGCTTGAATTAAATGAAGCGATTGATTCTGTAATTAATACCCTGTATTTCAATTCTATTGCCGATACATCCGGGAGACCTACAATGGCGCGGATAAACAACCAGGTCGTTTTTATGACTTCTGATTATATCTATGCATTTGATTATGAGAGTAAGACATTCTTCCCGATAAGGTCACTTGAGTCAGGGCTGGGTGAATATATTAAAGCTACTCAGATAATATATTATCAGAAGAACGACTATTGGTTTATCCATGAGAACAAGATAGCTCTCTTTGAGATCTCGAAAGACCTTGAAGCAAAAAAACTGCTCGAGCTTTATAGTACATATGAAGATCTTCCGGAACGTGAGCAACAGATTATCTCTCTTGACGGGAACACTTTGCTTATACCAACACGCCAGGCATTCTCAACAATCAACCTCAACCGGCTTGTTGATGAGAAGAGTGCATATTCATTAAGCATCAGCCGGATGGTTTTCAGCGGCAGGTCAACGACAACAACTGTTATTCCAAATGCAGCATCTTCACCAGTAATCCCAAACAGGGAAAATAATCTCACCGCGTTTCTTGCCAATCCCTCCATGTTTGAGAAATATGAGCAGGAATACTGGTACAGGATCAGGGAACTGGGCGATCAGTGGCATAAGACCACCCTTGATAATTTTTCATTCCTGAACCTTGCTTTCGGGCATTATACCCTGCAGGTTAAAACTGCAACAGGCATTGAGATAACCGAAGCCGGATTTTCAATAATGAGACCTAAATACCTCAGTACAACTGCAATTCTGTTGTATCTTCTGATAATCGCCGGTCTCATCTTAATTGCGATCAAGATATTCAGACGTGAACTGGATCGTCATCGCAGGCTGATAGAATATGAGGTTGGAAAGAGCAAGCTTGAGAGTGAACTTGACTATAAAAGCTATGAGCTGATGCTCACGATGCGATACCTGATAAGGAAGACCGATATTTTGCGGGAGCTCCATGAAAAACTTGATGCCTTGAAAGAATTTTCTTCCAAGTTCCCTGTTAAGTATATCAGGGAGATGGAGCGGATTATTGATAACGGGCTTGATTCGCAGACTGAAGAATGGCAAAATGTAATGAAAAACCTCAAACTTTCACAGGAGGGATTTTTCAGAAAACTGAAAGAGAAATACCCGAATCTGACTCCTAATGACCTCAGACTCTGTTCTTACCTCAGGATGAATTTTACGACAAAAGAAATAGCAAACCTCATTAATATCTCAGGCCGGGCAGTTGAGATTGGCCGCTACAGACTCAGGCGTAAAATGAATATTGGTCACGATGTTAACCTTACTGAAATTCTGATAAAAGAGGCAGAGAGTTTGTAACAATAACTTTTAAATATATCTTTGCAGCCTTTTCCGGCCCGTAGCTCAGCTGGCAGAGCAGCTGACTCTTAATCAGCGGGTCGAGGGTTCGAGTCCCTCCGGGCCGACAATGTGCTGACATGGTGTGAGCTGGTTTGGTATTTTTCTTCCGCTGGCTCACTAACCTGAAATATCTGATAAATATAAAAACTGCTGGTTTATGGAAATAACATTTGACGGAGGCAAAGTTATTACGGCCCATTCACATGGCCATATTATAAGGACTGACCAGCCGGTTGCGGACGGAGGAGGAGATTCAGCCCCATCACCATATGAACTCTTCCTGGCATCTATAGGAACCTGTGCCGGCATATATGTAAAATCCTTTTGCGATAACAGGCAGATATCTACGGATGGCATTAAGATTATCGAGAACATAGAATGGAACAAAGAAACCGGGTTGCCATTAAAAATAAACCTCGATATCAGGTTGCCTGAAGCGTTCCCTGAAAAATACAAAGCCTCCCTGATTCATGTGGCTGACCTTTGTAAAGTTAAAAAGACGATGGCCACTCCGCCGCAATTTGAAATAATCGCATCACGGATCTGACAAAAAAAATCTGCGGGTATCTGCGCAATCCAAAGGGACTATTGATCCCTCTGGTCACGCAGACTTACGCAGATTAAATATTTTAAAGGTACCGGCTGATACCTTCGTTTTACTCGATATACATATTTAAAAGCTGCTCATAGAGCTCCTGCTTGCCTGATATTACTTCAGGTTCTCCGTTTTTAACTGCTATATCATGCAACTTTGCAAGAGAAAGCTTGCCCTTTTCAAATTCTTTTCCGGCACCTTTGTCGAATGATGCATATCTCTTCTTCCTCATTTTGAGATAATCGCTTTCCTTCAGAACTTTATCTGCAATTACCAGTGCTCTTGCAAATGTATCCATACCGCTTATATGAGCTATGAAAAGATCTTCCTTATCAGTCGAGTTGCGGCGTATCTTGGCATCGAAATTTATACCTCCGTTCTTGAACCCTCCGGCTCTCAGGATTACCATCATTGCTTCGGTGACTTCGTAGATATTCGTCGGGAACTCATCGGTATCCCAACCATTCTGATAATCTCCTTTGTTTGCATCAATGCTTCCAAGAAGACCTGCATCAGCAGCAACCTGAAGTTCATGCTGGAAGCTGTGTCCTGCCAGGGTTGCATGGTTTACCTCAATATTCAGTTTGAAATCCTTATCAAGTCCGTATTTGCGGAGGAAACCAATAATTGTAGCTACATCAAAATCGTACTGGTGCTTTGTCGGTTCCATGGGTTTTGGCTCAACGAGGAAAGTGCCTTTAAATCCAATCTTCCGGCCATAATCGCGAGCAAGAGATAACATCATGCCCATGTGGTCGAGTTCACGTTTCATATCGGTATTGTGCAGGCTCATATATCCTTCCCTGCCTCCCCAGAATACATAATTCTCGCCTCCAAGTTCAACGTTTGCATGAATGGCATTCTTAAGCTGTGCACCGGCATTAGCCACAACAGCAAAATCGGGATTGGTTGCAGCGCCATTCATATAACGGGGATTCGAGAAAAGATTTGCAGTAGCCCATAGCAGCTTAACACCTGTATCTTTCTGCATCTTCTTCATAACGGGAACGATCTTATCGAGACGCTTCTCTATCTCAAGGACTGATCCGCTGCCAACAACGTCGGTATCATGAAAACAGTAATATCCGGCTCCTATCTTGGTGATAAATTCAAAAGCCGCATCCAGACGATACTTTATTTTATCGTCGTTTGTCATGTCTTTCCATGGAAATGAATGGGTTTCATCGCCAAACGGATCTTTGCCGTCGCCACAGAATGAGTGCCAGAAAGCAATTGCGAAACGAAGATGATCCTTCATTTTTTTACCGGCTACAACCTGATCGGGGTTATACCATCTGAATGCAAGCGGGTTTTTAGATTTCTTACCCTCGAATTTGATCTTCCCGATGCCGGGATAGTACTCTTTTTTGCCTTTGTAAACCATAGTTGATATTTTTAAAATTGATACGTTATATTTTTATGTAACCGCAAATTACGGAAAGTTTTAGCAAAGAATAGCAGGCGGACAATTAAATTTCAATCGATTTCAGTAATTTTTTCCATCTGCTATAGGCTTGCTCATAAGCAGCAGTTTTTAATATATCAGGTTTAGTCACCCCGACAGTTTTGAGTCCTGCAAATGCCTCTTTTGCCGACTTGTAATAACCACACCCTATTCCTGCGCCTCGTGCCGCACCAATTGACCCGTCTGTATTGTACAGGTGGATCTCGGTGTTTATGATACACGACAGAGCTTCCCTGAAGATTTTGCTCTGGAACATGTTGGCTGCTCCGGCCCTTAAAACAGATGGAACTATCCCGGTCTCCTTCATGATATCAAGACCGTACCTGAATGAAAATACTATACCCTCCTGCGCTGCCCTGAAGAGATGTGCATTTGAATGAGTATTGAAATTCAATCCATATATACTTGCGCCCGTGTCTCTGTTACCCAGTGTCCGCTCAGCTCCGTTGCCAAATGGTAGGATAGAGACTCCCTCGGATCCAATTGCAATTTTTCCTGCCAGATCGTTCATATCATTATATGATAGTGTGTTGCCTGTAATACGCCTTAGCCAGGAATTAAGAATACCAGTTCCGCTGATACAGAGAAGAACACCTGCTCTTGGTTCATCCTTTGAATGATTGACATGAAGGAAAGTATTGACCCTCGATTGCGGATCGTACTGTTTCCTGTCGGTGACTCCATAGATTACTCCTGATGTACCTGCTGTAGCAGCTACTTCACCCGGTTCAAGCACATTAAGAGAGAGGGCATTGTTCGGCTGATCTCCGGCTCGGTATGAAACCGGTATTCCGGCAGGAAGACCTAGCTCGGAAGCAACTGGTTTCAGAAGTTTTCCCTGGATAGAGAATGAAGGAACAGCAGAAGCGAGTATTTCGTTTTTGAATCCGAAATATTTCATTAGCTCGGCTGAAACTCCTTCTTCTTTGAAATCCCAGAAAATGCCTTCCGAGAGTCCTGAATATGTGGTGAGAGCCTCGCCTGTCATCCGGAGAGCAAAAAAATCGCCAGGGAGCATAATCTTATGGATCTTTGCAAACAGCTCCGGTTCATTCTCTTTTACCCAGGCTAGTTTTGTTGCAGTAAAGTTCCCTGGAGAATTGAGGAGATGCGAAAGACAGAATTCCTTTCCAAGCCCATTGAAGGCTTTTTCTCCATATTCAACTGCTCTGCCGTCGCACCAGATTATAGAAGGACGAAGAACTTTAAAATTATTGTCGAGAACGACAAGGCCATGCATCTGGTAAGAAATTCCAATAGCGCCAATATCGCTCTTTCTGCTTCCAAGCTGCTTGTTGCAGTCAGCTACAGAAGCTCTCAGGTTATCCCACCATATCTCAGGCTCCTGTTCTGCCCATCCTGGCTTCTTTGCTATGATTTTCATTTCATCTTTCGGATAAAATGCGGTTGCCAGGCAGTCGCCTGTTTCACCGTCAATTACTGAAGCTTTTACCGAAGAGCTTCCAAGGTCAATTCCTAGTAATAACATAGTCTGAAAATTTATTTAATATTTTTCTCAGTGCCCCTCTGTGCCTTCTCTGTGGACCTCTGTGTAAATATTCTTTTAAGAACTTACACAGAGAGACACGGAGGTAACACAGAGTTACACTGAGAGATTTCACTAATAAAACATAACTATCTTTTTCATGTCATCAAGGAGAAAAATTAAAATCTGCTGCTGATTCCCGGTATATCGGTATAGCGGTATACCTTATAATAATCAAGGTCATGTTCTGCTTTCTCAACCCCTTCAGGAACCGGTCTTTTAGAAAATGTCTGGAAATAGAGGATGCAGGCATCTCTCCATATTTTTGCATCACGTTCCTGTTTCACAAGCAATGCTTTGACGGTCTCAAATCTTTCAGGATCAATTTTTGATTTTGAGAGTTCCCATTGATCCCTCAGCCATTTTACCGAATCAACCCCCTCTTCATACCTCAGGCACAATTCGTTCCATAATGTACGGCCGGAGGCCATTTTGTAATCCCAGGGAACATGATGGAACCAGAGAAGAAGGTTCTCAGGACAGGTCTCAATATTTTCATAAATATCCCTTACATGAGGAAAGTATTGATTTACTGCGTTGCTTCCGGTTGTGGTCCTGTTGAAGCCAAGGCCGATGGAATCGGCACGGTTAAAATATACTGAAGTCTGGTCGGCCCTCCCCCTGTTCACCCATGGTCCTGGCCCGTAATGGTGACCGGCATACATCTGGTGATGAAGGCCAAGAGGCGTCATATAATTAACAGTGATCTCGCGTGAATTAAGCATCATCCTGGTTATCCTTACAACCGTTTCATTATCATTTGTAAAGGTCATCCTGATCCATTCATCCGCAATTTCAGATGAATTCAGGTAAGGATCCCATGCAAGCCTGCCGAATGCGTACCAGTTTGCCTGGGCAAACGGATGCCCGTTCCAGTTACGCAGATTTCCAATATTTGTAACTCCTGCCATGGCAGAAAGCTGCTGATTTTCGAGGCTGCCATCAATAACCTTTGCTACAATTGACCCTTCTCCTTTAGCCCATGTATCCGATTTAAGGCACTCTTCGAACAGAGGGGCAAGGAAAACAAGGTGCACGGATGCTCCCAGATACTCCTGGGTAACCTGGAATTCCATCATCAGCGGGGTTTGGGTCATTGCGCCGAAAAGAGGATGAAATGGCTCTCTTGGCTGGAAATCCACAGGCCCGTTCTTTACCTGGATAATAACATTCTTCCTGAATTTCCCGTCAAGAGGAACAAATTCATTGTAAGCCTGTTTGGCCCTGTCATCCGGTACATTATTATCATAGACAAATGCCCTCCACATCACAATCCCGTTATGGGGAGCCAAAGCATCGGCGATCATATTTGCACCGTCAGCATGAGTGCGGTTATAGCTCTGAGGGCCAGGCTGGCCTTCAGAGTTGGCTTTGACCAGGAATCCGCCGAAATCAGGAATGAGACTGTATATCTCATCAGCTTTTGCTTTCCACCATGCAATAACCTCAGGATCGAGAGGATCGGCTGTTTTTAATTTACTGGTTTCTATCGGAGCACTGAAGCGAGCAGTCAGGTAAACCCTGATTCCGTAAGGCCTGAAAACATTAGCCAGTGCAGCCACTTTTACAAGGTAATCCCTGGTAAGTACGAGGGCATTTGCATTGACATTAGTGAGAACTGTAGCGTTTATTCCGATTGAAGCATTTGCCCTTGCATAATCTGTATATCTGGGATCGAGGCTGTCGGGCAGAGAATTCCAGTCCCAGAGCGAGAGGCCTGCATATCCGCGCTCGACACTTCTGTTAAGGTTATCCCAGTGATTGAGGATCCTGATCTTAACTTTCGGAGAGCTGGCAATTTCAAGTTTTGAAATATCGCGGTGAGTCTCCATAAGTTTCAGGAAGTGGAATGTTCCATATAAAACCCCTGCATCCTTGTTAGCTGCAATAACTATGATCTTTATATGCCTGTATTTTGTTGTAAGAATAAGATAGCCTTCGTCACCAAGGCCTGAAAGTTTACTTTTCAGTTTAAGTGAAGAAATGATTGATGAATTATCAGGAGTTCCGGCAACAATGATCCCGTTTCTTTTTAGGGTAGTCACGTGTTCAATGTTTTTCCCAAGCAGACCGTTCAGTCCGTTCTGCAATTCGGTTGCAGTGACTATTGAAGAGGGTGAAGTTCCTTCAATTATCCAGCCGGTTACTGATTTTTGATATGACTGAAGTATCAGGTGATCTGAAATAAGATCATAACGTAACCACAACCTGTAACCATCATCGGCTTTCGACTGCATACAAGTAAAAACAATCACTAAGGAAAAAATATAGAAGAGGCGCTTCATTATATTATATTGAGTTGTTAACTATTATGAGGAATCTGTTTAATTGATGAATTACGGACGATAAGATTATGCTTAAGTACAATTGTGCTAAGGTTGGAAGACTGGGAATTCTTTAACTGTCCGATAAGTGAAGTTGCTGCAATCTCACCGATTTCCCTTGCAGGATAATCAACTGTGGTAAGATTAGGCTTGACAACCTGGCTTATTGGTTCGTTATTGAACCCGACTACCGCTATTTCTTCAGGAATTTTTATTCCGGCTTTTTCAAGTTCCACTATTACGGAAACGGCAGTGGTATCATTAGCTGAGAATATCCCGTCTGGTCTTGGCTTCATCTTTAATATCTTGCCGGCAACCTCAATTCCTGCCTGTTCACTCATATCTGTAATAAAGAGAAGACTCTTGTCAAATTCAACATTGTTTTCATAAAGTGCCTGCTTAAATCCACGAAAACGCTCTGAGTAAACATTACGGAGCATGTTTCCTCCAATGTGCACAATTCTTTTACATCCCTGCTGAAGCAGATGGGATGTTGCCTCGTATCCTGCCTTATAATTATCTATGATGACATTTATGCAACCGTGACAATCAGCTACCCTGTCAAAGAAAATCACAGGTATATCCTTATTAAACAGGATGTCGAAATGGTCCATGTTTTTGGTTTCAAAAGCCAGGGAGACAATCAATCCATCCACCCTGCTGTTGAAGAGTGTGGAAACACACGATATTTCCTTTCTCCATGATTCCTGCGACTGGCTGATTATCAACCCGTATCCGTTTTCTGAGGTCACTTTCTCAATACCGGCAAGGGCTGAAGCCATGAAATGACTGTTTAGCCGAGGGACTACAACTCCGATCGTATTGGTATGTTTCTGGCGCAGGCTGCTGGCAAATTTATTATGCCGATACCCCATTTCAGCGGCAGTTGCAATAATCTTCCTCTTGGTTTCCTTCCTGATATGAGGATGATCCTTCAGAGCCCTGCTCACGGTAGATGGTGAAAGGTTTAATGCCTTTGCAACATCATATATTGTTACCTCATTACCGCTTTTCACAGGAATTCAAATTATTATCAAAAATATAAATAAATGAAATATTCTGAAACAAAATGAACAATTTTCTGCAATCGGTTGCATTTTATTGTTAAAATTACTTAAACCTTTTGCTGTTTCGGATATGATTGAATACTTTTATAAGTGAGATAAAAACAAAGTGGTTTAAGAACGAACTATCTTGGTCCACCTGAAATTTGTCATGGAAAATTGAAACAGTAATTGACCCAAAAACCAGAATAAAATGCAAAAAGCTAAAAATCAAACAATTTCAAGAAGAAAGTTTGTCGATACTTCGGTAAAGGCTACTCTTTTTTCTGCAGTCGTTTTGAAAGGTTTCCCGACAATAATCCCTGCCAAGGTTATCGGGAAAAATCCTCCCAGCGATAAGATCAACATCGGGTGGATCGGTTGTGGCAGGCAGGGTACAGGTGACATTTCAGCAACAATGAGATTTGATACAGCCATGGTAGTAGCTGTTGCTGACGTAGATTCAAAAAGAGCAACAATTGGGAAACAACGCATTGAGGATTTCTACTCCAGAAAAACCGGCGATAAGAATTATATCAACGTAAAGACCTACGGAGACTATAAGGAATTGCTTCTTGATAAGTCAATAGATGCCGTCATGATCACAACCCCTGATCACTGGCATTCTCAACCTGCCATTGAAGCCGCACTCGCAGGCAAGGATATTTACCTTGAGAAGCCCACCTCCCTCACTATTGCAGAGGGAAGATTGTTAAGTGATGTCGTGAGGAAGCATAAAGTTATTCTACAGGTGGGTACCCAGCAGCGTTCGAGCGCCCAGTTCCGAGTTGCTGCCGAACTTGTCAGAAACGGAAGGATCGGAAAACTGCAAACCGTAAAAATAGGACTTCCCGGAGATCCTTCCGGGCCTGAAGCGCCCGAAATGCCGGTTCCTGCAAACCTGAACTATAACATGTGGTTAGGATCAACCCCGGAGGTTTATTACACCGAAATGCGCGTGCATCCGCAAAATAGCATTAATGACCGCCCGGGATGGCTAAGATGCGAACAGTTTGGTGCTGGCATGATTACCGGATGGGGACAGCATCACTTTGACTCGGCAGCATGGGGAATGGATACAGAACTTACAGGTCCGATATCAATTGAAGCAGTTGCGCAATTTCCAAAGTCTGGCCTGTGGAATGTCCATGGTGATTTTATGTCAAAAGCTGAATATAAAAACGGAATCACGATGCTGACCAGCGGAGGTTACCCGAATGGTGTGAGGTACGAAGGAACAGAAGGCTGGATTTTCGTAACCCGCGGAAACTACAGAGCAACAGCAAGTGACCCGATACCTCAGGACCAGAATAACAAGGCTCTCGATGCAAGTGATCCCAAGATCCTGACTTCAGTAATCGGCCCTGATGAAATACATCTGTATGTGAGCGAATCACAACATGGAAACTGGCTCGATTGTATCAAATCGAGAAAAGAACCTATATCACCTGTCGAGATAGGTCATCGTGCATGTACAGTATGCCTTGTGACACATATTGCAATGAAGCTTGGAAGAAA
>PMBC01000167.1:16223-17434 GCA_003152835.1 Bacteroidales bacterium
ATAGACGGGAAATATTTTACCAGCTATATCTGTTCAGAGGATGAAAAGTATCCTTTCTTTTACCCGGTAAATGGTCCTGTATCGGGAGGTTCTGTAACATCAATGAGAAATGCGATATGGCCTCATCACAGCTCACTCTTTTTTGGCTGCGATCAGGTTAATGGAGGAAATTACTGGCAGGAGGGGCTTGAGCGGGGAAGGATCATATCGGTAAATGCCCAGATATTAAAAGAGGGAGGTGACACAGTGATCATAACTGATGAATGCATATGGAGCCGCCCGGGAGCACTCTCTCCTGTTAAGGATTTAAGGAAATTCACCATTACCGCACCGTCGGCGACTATGACTCAGATCGATGCTGAAATAACCATGGAAATGCTTATTGATGTCCACATCAAAAAGACTAATCATTCTTTTTTCAGCGCAAGGATGGCCGCTGACCTCTCCGTGCAAAACGGCGGTACGATGATAAATGCTGAAGGAGCAAAAGGTGAAAAGGATACATTCGGAAAAAACTCTCCCTGGATCGATTATTACGGGAAAAGAGGCGAAGCGACCGAAGGACTTGCAATTATGCAGCATCCCTCGAATCCATGGTACCCTTCACCCTGGTTCACCCGCGATTACGGCTTCATGTCGCCGACTCCCATGTACTGGCCACAAAACGGTGAAGAGACTTTCATGCAGAAAGGGACTACTCTTGTACTTCGTTATCGCGTACTTGTACATTCTGGTACAAGCACCGAAGCAGATATAGCAGGGCAGTTTGAGAAATATAAGAGTGTGAAATAAATATCTCTGTGGTCCTCTGTGGAACTCTGTGTAAGTTTTTCAATTCTTTAAGTTACACAGAGAGACACAGAGAAGGCACAGAGTTACACAGAGGTTTATTTGAAATATCGTTTTGCAAACTGTATAAAATACGGCCAGTTTGGTCCTGCAGTATGACCTCCTGCATGTTGCCGGAAGGCAACATCTCCATCCATAACAGCTGATTCTATTGCTGGCATTTCAACAGTACCCATTCCCTTTTTGCCTGTCAGTTCATAAACGGGGCTGGCATAAGCTCCTGCCAGAAACATTCCTTTGCCGTCGACCCAGGCATCTCCGTTATTAGGAGAACCTGAGCTGATAAATACAGGACGCGGTGCACACATTGCAACAAGCTCATGTGCATCAACAGGGAGATCTTTCTGTGTCAGCGGATCAGC
>PMBC01000167.1:17495-18280 GCA_003152835.1 Bacteroidales bacterium
CCGACTTTCTTTGCATCAACGGCTTTGTCAGTTTCAAAGTAATCCATTGCCCTGTCAGCCCCCCAGGCCCATGCCCTGAGAGAACCCCAGTCGTCAGCTTTCCGCGGGCCTCCCTTGTTCACAAGGCCAATAATACCGCTTTTTAGTCCGGCTCCGTTGTCGGCCTGAATAGTGCCAGGTACAATTATTGCATAGCCCCATCCTGCTTCAAGAACCTGCTGCTGCCATGTCGGACCTGTCGGCATCTGAGGTCTGGGATTTGTTGCCTGAGTTCGATTAGCCGGTGCTGTTGCAACACGGGCACCAGCCGGGAAAACGAAACCGAATTCCATGATTACAGGTACCGGGCCTTTTGCTGCTGCGGGTGTCGCAAGCGTAAGGTCTATGTCTACTTTTATCGATGGACATAATGAATTGTCAACATGCCCTGACAGCCTCTTCGTTATTACGGGAATCTTTCCAACAGTATCATTCGTGACACTTATGACTTCCCATGTAACCTTGGGTACGTTGGCAGGAACACAGCCGTAGATCTCACTGTCGAAATATTCCTTTATCTCCGGACGGCGCTTTCCCCACCAAACTTTTTCTGACTTGACCTTTTTCCCGTTATTCAGGATAAGCGGATCCGGAAGTGAAGTATACTGGGTTGCTTTTGCCTCATCAGTATTTGCCGCGTTTGGTGCGGTTGGTGTTCCTGACGGTCCCGGCCTGGTTGCTTTTATCCCGATCAGGTCGCACATCTCCTTGTAATCCTTCTGGGTGAGCTGGCGGATGCTGTCCTG